>NZ_JBEXWB010000175.1:0-12637 GCF_040629645.1 Streptomyces sp. NPDC005899
CGGCTGCTGCGGGGGCGGCGGCACGGTCACCGGCGCGGGAGCGGCCACGACGGCACGGCCACCGCCCCTGCGCTGCTCGATCATGGCCGTCGCCGGCACGGGCAGCCAGGCGGAGGCCGTGCCGCTGTCGTCGCTGCCGGAGGCGAACAGGTGCGGGGCCAGCTGGGCCTGCAGGTCGGCCGGGCTGGGGCGCCGCGTGGCGTCCATCTGCATGCAGGACTCGATGAGCGGGCGCAGGTCGTCCGGCAGCCCTTCCGTGTCCGGGCCCTCGCGCAGCAGCATGAACACGGTCTCGACCGGGTTGGCCCCGTGGAACGGCGCGTGTCCCGTGGCCGCGAAGACCAGCGTCGAGCCGAGCGAGAACACGTCACTGGCCCCCGTCACGCTGCGCGAGTCGCGGGCCTGCTCGGGGGACATGTACGCCGGGGTCCCCACCGCGACGTTCGTCATGGTCAACCGGGTGTTGGAGACGCCCGACGCGATCCCGAAGTCGATCACCCGGGGGCCGTCCTCGACGACCAGCACGTTGGACGGCTTCAGGTCGCGGTGGACGAGCCCCGCCCCGTGGATCGACTGCAGGGCCTCGGCGATCCCGGCGGCCAGCCACCGCACCGCCTGGGTCGGCATCGGCCCGCACTCGCTCACTATCTCCTCGAGGGAGGGAGCCGGCACGTAGGCGGTGGCGAGCCAGGGGACGGCCGCTCGCGGGTCGGCGTCCACGACGGCCGCGGTGTAGAAGCCGCTGACCGCCCGGGCCGCCTCCACCTCACGCGTGAAACGGACCCGGAACAGCTGGTCCTCGGCCAGTTCCGTACGGACCGTCTTGATCGCCACCCGCCGGCCGGACGCCGACCGCGCGAGGTAGACCAGCCCCATGCCGCCGGCTCCGAGCCGTCCCAGCACCTCGAACGGGCCGATCCGCCGCGGGTCATGCTGCGTCAGCTGCTCCACTTGCCTGCCACCTCCCCGTACGGGCCCCAGATGACGAGGCCCGCGAAATCCCGCCCTGTGCAGCGTCTCACCACTGAGCACCACCTGGCGGTGCACCCTGATTGTTCCTGGCTCCGGGCCCGGTTGCGAACCCGGGGGCGGATCAGGGTGTCTTGTGGCACTCCACCCGTTTCAGGACAGCGGGGAGGTCGCGGCGACGGCCCGGAGGGATGCCCGGCCGGCCGGGCACGGCCCCGCTAGGGCAGCAGCTCGGTCGGCTGCAGCACGGCGAAGGCGGCACCCTGGTCGTCCTGGAGGACCGCCACACGGCCGTACGGGATGTCGAAGGCCGGCGCGGAGATCCGGCCACCGAGACGGACGGCCGCCTCGGCGGCTCCGACGCAGTCGGCCACCGCGAAGTAGGTCAGGAAGTGGCTCGGCAGCATCGCGGGGAACGCGTCCGTGATGACGCTGCGCCCGCCGATCGCGGTGTCCGGGCCGGGCTCGGTGCCCGCCGGTGACCACATGCGGAACTCCGCCGCGGACTCCTCCCCGCCGGAGCCGCCCCCCGGCGGTTCGTCCGTGTCCGTGCCCAGGAAGCCGAAGACCTCCTCGTAGAAGGCGTCGACCCGCTCCGGCTGCCGGGTGTACACCTCGGTCCAGCAGAAGGCGCCCGGCTCGTCGTGCTTCTCGAAGCCGGCGCGGTCACCCGCCTGCCAGAGGCCGAAGACCGCACCGCCGGGGTCGGCCGCCTGGGCGACGATCCCGGCCCGGCCGGCCCGTACCGGGTCGGTGATCACCTGGCCGCCGGCCTTCCGGACGAGTGCGACGGTGGCGAGGATGTCGTCCGTGGAGAAGTAGACGCCCCAGGCGGTCGGCATGCGCCCGTCCTGCTTCGCCGCGAGCGCGGCGACGAGTTTGCCGTCGCTGTACGCGTCGGCAAAGGGCATCCCGTCCCCCGCGTGGAAGGTCCAGCCGAAGAGCCCGCCGTAGAAGCGTTTGCCCGCTTCGAGGTCGGAGAGCTGCACGTCCACCCAGCAGGGCACGGACTGCGCGAATGCGGCCATGGGCCCGGGTCCTTCCGTCGCGGTGACGCCCGTCACAGTCAACGTATCGCCGGGGGTCGCGCCGCGCGCCCCGAAACGGCCGTCCACCCCACCCCCACCCGCGGAAATAGAACTACTGCCCGGATCGTGAAGGCGGCCGGCGACCGGTGGACGAGCGCCCGGGAAAGCGTTGTCCACCGAAGTTATCCACAGGCTGTTGATAAGAAGATCACTCCGACGACTGCCGGGCCCCGCCCTCTCCGGCACCCCCGCGCACCCCGCACACCTGCCGAAGAGCCCGTCGCACCGGCCGCCGAAAAGCCTTCCGCGCCCTGTGCGGACTGGTGCGTTCCCCATTTGCAGTCGGCCAGATCGCGCCCCGATCACCCCTCGGTAAGCTGACGGCATGACAGGACAAGTACGCACCGTTGACGGCCGCGTGGCCGGTCGGCGAGGTCAGGCGACGCGGCAGAAGCTGCTCGACTGCCTCGGCGAGATGCTCAGCTCCTCGCCGTACCGGGACGTCAAAGTCATCGACGTGGCCCGGAAGGCGGGGACTTCGCCCGCGACGTTCTACCAGTATTTCCCCGACGTCGAGGGCGCCGTCCTCGAAGTCGCCGAGGAAATGGCCAAGGAAGGCGCCGGGCTGACCGAACTGGTCGCCGGCCGCTCCTGGGTGGGCAAGGCGGGCCGGCAGTCCGCCGAGGAACTCGTCGACGGCTTCCTCGACTTCTGGCGGCGCCACGACGCGATCCTGCGCGTCGTCGACCTCGGTGCGGCCGAGGGCGACAAGCGCTTCCACAAGCTCCGCATGAAGGTGCTCACCTCCGTCACCAGCCCGCTGACCGAGTCGGTCAAGGAGCTCCAGGCGAAGGGCAGGGTCGACAAGGATGTCAGCGCCGCCGCCGTGGCCGGCTCGCTCGTCGCGATGCTGGCCGCCGTGGCCTCGCACCAGAAGGGGTTCAGCACCTGGGGCGTCAAGGCGGCCGACCTCCGGCCGAACCTGGCCCTCCTGGTCCACCTCGGCATCACCGGCAAGAAGCCGGCCAGGTAGGCGCCGGGCACGAACGCCTCCCCCCTCGGGCACCGTACGGAGACCCGTAGCCCGCACGTCCTGTCTCACCGACGGCGGACCACCCACGTGGTCCGCCGTCGGTGCTTTCCCCGCCTCCGCGCTTCGCCCACCCGGGCCGGCACTTCGCCCACCCGCGCCGGGCGGTCCCCCGGGCGGCACGGTGGAATAGGGCCATGAGCGATACACAGAAGGCCTTCCGCGACCTGCTCCGCGCCCAGCGCGTATGGGAGGACGTCCCCCTCCCCCGCTTCGACCCCTCCGCCGCGCCCGCCGGCCCGCTCGACCTGTTCCACACCTGGTTCGCCGAGGCGGTCACGGCCGGACAGACCGAGCCCCACACCATGACCCTCGCGACCACGGACGCCGAGGGCCGGCCCGACGCACGGACGCTGATGCTGCACGACGCGGACGAGCGCGGCTGGCACTTCGCCACCCACGCCACCAGCGAGAAGGGACGCCAGCTGGCCGCCCGCCCGCACGCCGCCCTGGGCTTCTACTGGCCCGCCCAGGGGCGCCAGATCCGGGTCCGCGGCGCCGTCGTACCGGCGAGCCCGGCGGAGAGCCGCGCCGATCTGCACGCCAGGTCGGCCGGTGCGCTGGCCGCCGCCCTGACCGGCACGCAGAGCGAGGTGCTCCCCTCCTACGAGGATCTGGTGCGGGCCTCGGAGGCCGCCTGGGAACGCGCGCGGGCGGAACCGGACGCCGAGGTGGAGACCTGGACCCGCTACGTGGTCGAGCCGCGCGAGGTCGAGTTCTTCCAGGGCGACGCGCGGCGGCGGCACGTACGGCTCCGCTACCGCCGGGGCGGCGCGAACTGGGCCCGGGAACTCCTGTGGCCGTGAGCCCGCCACCCGATTTCATACGGTTCCTACGCGAAAGGAGCACTATGGGAGGCAGGCGAGCCGCTGGAGGCACCCATGGCACGAGCCCGTTCCCGTTACGCCCCCGACCGGGGCCTGACCGCCCGCATGGTCAGCACGATGTTCTTCATCGGTCTCCTGTACGTGGTCCTGGTGGGCGTGCTCGTGGCCGTCCTGCGCGGCGCCTGGCCGGTCGTCCTGATCATCACGGGCGGCCTCTTCGTCGCTCAGTTCTGGTTCAGCGACCGCATCGCCGCGTACGGCATGGGGGCCCGTGAGGTCACGCCGCAGGAGGAGCCCGCACTGCACGGGGCGATCGACCGGATCTGCGCCCTGGCCGACATGTCCAAGCCCCGGGTCGCCGTGGCGCGGAGCGACGTGCCGAACGCCTTCGCGACGGGCCGCAGTGAGAAGACGGCGCTGGTCTGCGCCACCACCGGGCTCCTGCGCAGGCTGGAGCCCGACGAACTGGAGGGCGTGCTGGCCCACGAGATGTCCCACGTCGCGCACCGCGACGTGGCCGTCATGACCATCGCCTCGTTCCTCGGCGTCCTGGCGGGCATCATCACCCGCGTCGCCCTGTGGGGCGGCCTGGCCCGCAACAGCCGGGGCAACGACCCGGCCGGCGTCGTCATCATGCTCATCCCGCTGATCAGCGCGGTCGTGTACGCCCTGAGCTTCCTGCTCACCAGGCTGCTCTCCCGCTACCGGGAGCTGTCCGCGGACCGGACGGCCGCCCTCCTCACCGGGCGGCCCTCCTCGCTCGCCTCGGCCCTGACGAAGGTGAGCGGCCAGATGGCCAGGATCCCGACGGAGGACCTGCGGAAGGCGGAGCCGTACAACGCCTTCTACTTCGTGCCCGCCTTCGCCGCCAAGGAGAGCCTGGGGCGGCTCCTCTCGTCGCACCCCACGCTGGAACAGCGCCTGGACCAGCTGGCCCGCCTCTCGACCGGCCTCTCCCGCCCGTAAGGAGCCCCCGTGGGCCTGCTCGACAGCATCCTCGGCCGCAGCAAACCCGTCCGCCCCGACCTCGACCAGCTGTTCGCCGTGCCCTCCGCCGCCCTCACCCTCCAGGCGGGTACCGGCTACACGCCCACCGGCCTCGGATCGGTGTGCTTCGCCGGGGTGGAGGGCGGCACGTTCGCCCGTGTCCAGCAGGACGTACGGGAGTTGCTCGACGCCGACACCGGACGGGGCGGGGTGCCCGTGGAGTTCAGCCGGGACGCCTACGGCTACACCTGGCTGCTGGCCCGGCAGGCGCCCGACGACACCGCGGCGCTGGTCAACGACCTGCACGCGGTCAACACCCTGCTCCAGGACGGCGGTTTCGGCCCGCACCTGCTCTGCTCCATGATCGGCTTCCGGAGCACCGAGGGCCGCTCGCTGGCCCTCGTCTACCTCTACAAGCGCGGCACGTTCTACCCGTTCGCACCGGCGCCGGGTGGCGGGGAGAAGCGGGACAACCAACTGGAGCTCCAGGTACGGGCGGTGCTCGGCGACGACCTCCGCGTGGAGGGCGACCTCGCCCGCTGGTTCCCGGTGTGGGGGGCGCCAGGACTGTGAGCGAGGGGCGCCGGGGCCGTGAAAAGGCTCCCGTGATCGTTTCGCAACCGATTTCGGTCTTGACCGAGACCCATCAACCTCAGGGCGGATTACGCTCCGAACCATGCCAGACAGCACGTCTTCCGCCGGTGCAGCCCTTCCCGCCGCCATCGACCGGACCGAGGACCGGCCGGTGTACGTGGTCGGCGGCGGCCCGGGCGGTCTCGCCGCCGCGGCCGCCCTCCGGGCGCGGGGCGTCCGGGCGGTCGTCCTGGAGAAGTCCACCGACGTCGGGGCGTCCTGGCGACGCCACTACGACCGGCTGCACCTCCACACGACCCGGCGCTGGTCGGCGCTGCCGGGGCTGCCCATGCCGCGCCGGTTCGGGCGGTGGGTGTCACGCGAGGACATGGTGCGCTACCTCGAGAAGTACACCGAACACCATGAGCTCGAAGTGGTCACGGGCGTCGAGGTGTCCCGGATCGACCGGGCCGCCGACGGCACCGGCTGGCAGTTGAGCGCCACCGGGGGCCGGGTGCTCGCCGGACGGGCCGTGGTGGTGGCCACCGGCTTCAACCACACCCCGCGCATACCCGCGTGGCCCGGCCGCGAGGACTTCGCCGGCGACCTGCTGCACGCCGCCGAGTACCGCGACCCCGCCCCGTACGCCGGCCGGGACGTCCTCGTCGTCGGCATCGGCAACACCGGGGCGGAGATCGCGGTGGACCTCGTCGAGGGGGGCGCGTCCCGGGTGCGGATCGCGGTCCGTACGGTTCCGCACATCGTGCGCCGCTCCACGGCGGGCTGGCCCGCGCAGGCGACCGCCGTCCTCGTCCGCAGGCTGCCGGTCGCCCTCGTCGACCGGGCGGGCCGCCTGATGGGCCGGATAGCCGTCCCCGACCTGGCCGCACACGGCCTGCCCCGTCCGGACACCGGCCTGTACTCCCGGGTCAAGGAGGGGGCGATCCCCGTCCAGGACGTCGGAATCCTCGACGCCGTGAAGACCGGTCGGGTGGTCCCCGTGGTGGCCGTCGAGTCGTTCGACGGGGATGCCGTGGTGCTGGCCGACGGATCCCGGATCACGCCCGACGCGGTGATCGCGGCCACCGGCTACGAGCGGTCCCTGGAGGGCCTGGTCGGCCACCTCGGCGTGCTGGACGCCCGTGGCCGCCCGGTGGTGCACGGCGCCCGCACCCCGAAGCAGGCGCCGGGCCTGTACTTCACCGGCTTCACCAACCCGATCAGCGGGATGCTGCGCGAGATGGCCCTGGACGCCCGAAAGATCGCCGGACGCCTGGCGAAGCACTGACCAGGGGCCCGGGGAGGCGCGCGGGACGCACCCCTCCCCGGGCCCCGGCCGTCAGCGGGCCGCGGCCGGCGCCGCGTCGCCCTCCCGGCGACGGATCACCAGGACCATCAGCGTGGCGGTCGCGCACAGGGCACCCGAGGCGTACCAGACCACGTCGTACGAGCCGAACACATCGCGTGCCACGCCGCCCAGGAACGCCACCACGGCCGCCCCCACCTGGTGGGAGGCCAGGACCCAGCCGAAGACGATCGCACTGTCCTCGCCGTACTGCTCCCGGCACAGGGCGAGGGTCGGCGGGACGGTCGCGACCCAGTCGAGACCGTAGAAGACGATGAAGAAGACCATCGGCGGGTGCACGGAGGGGCCCGTCAGCAACAGGGGCAGGAACAGCAGCGAGACGCCGCGCAGCGCGTAGTAGACGGCCAGCAGTCTGCGGGCGTCGAAGCGGTCCGTGAGCCATCCGCTGAAGATGGTGCCGACGATGTCGAAGATCCCGACCGTGGCCAGCAGGGAGGCCGCCGTCGTGGTCGCCATGCCCTGGTCGTGGGCCGAGGGCACGAAGTGGGTGCCCATCAGGCCGTTGGTGGAGGCTCCGCAGATCGCGAACGACCCGGCCAGCAGCCAGAACGGTCCCGTGCGGGCGGCGTCCCTCAGGACGCGCACCGTGCGGACGGCCGCACCGGCCATGGGCGCGGGCTTCGCCGCGTAGGTGCCGCCGTAGGGGGCGAGGCCCACGTCGGCCGGATGGTCACGCATCAGCAGGAGGACGAGCGGGACGGCGACGAGCGCGGCCAGGGCGACCGTCACCGACGCCGGGCGCCAGCCGTGCGCGTCCACGATCCAGGCGCACAGGGGCAGGAACACCAGCTGACCGGAGGCCCCGGCCGCGGTCAGGACGCCGGTGACCAGGCCGCGCCGGGCCACGAACCAGCGGTTGATGACGGTGGCGGAGAAGGACAGCGCCATCGAGCCCGTGCCCAGGCCCACGAGGAGGCCCCAGTAGAGCATCAGCTGCCAGGCCGCCGTCATCCAGACGCTCGCCAGGGCGCCGGCGGCCACCGCGCTCAGCGCTACGGCCACGACCCGGCGGATGCCGAATCGGTCCATCAGCGCGGCGGCGAACGGGGCGGTCAGCCCGTACAACGCCATGTCGAGGGAGACGGCGAGCCCGATCTCCCCGCGCGACCAGCCGAACTCCGTGTGGAGGGGGTCGATCAGGAGGCCCGGCAGGGAGTTGAAGGCCGCGCCGCCGATGATCGTCACGAAGGTCACGGCCGCGACGAGCCATGCCCGGTGGATCCGTGGTCGGGAGGGGCGAGGAGGCGGAGCGGCGGCGACGGCCGCGCTCCCGGTTTCGGCAGTCCGGTTCACGCCGACCAGCATCCGGTCACGGGCGCGGGCCCTGCGAGTGGCTTGAGGGACAGGGTTCGCAGGGATCAGGCCACGGCGGGCCGCCCGGAGCCGGTGGGGGCGGGGGCCGAGCAGGGCACGGCGGGGCGGCGCGGTGGTGCGGGGGCGGCGGACGGCGGACAGCGGACAGCGGACGGCGGACGGCGGACGGCGGACGGCCAGGGTGCGGCGGGTAGCAGGTGGCCAAGAGGCGGCGGGAAACAGGCGGGCAGGGTGCGGCGGTCAGGGCGCGGCGCGCAATGTGCGTCGGCGGGCGGTGGGCTGGACGCGTCGGCGGGCGGTGGGGCGGTCGTGCGGAGGCCGGATTCTCCTTCACGGGTGTGATGCCCGTCCGCTTAGAGTCGGTGGCGGCCGTTTCACCGGCCGCGTCCCCCGGGGAACAGGAGAGCTGTGATGCGGCACCGAGTCGTCGTGCTCGCCCTGGACGGGTTGCTCCCGTTCGAACTCGGCATCCCCCAGCGCATCTTCGGCCGCGCGCTGGGTTGCGGGCCGCTCGACGAGGGCCGCAAGCTGTACGACGTCGTGACCTGTTCCGTGCGCCCGCCGGGCCCGGTCCGTACCGACGCCGACTTCAGCATCGTCGTCGAACACGGCCCGGAGGCCCTGGCCACCGCCGACACCGTCGTCGTCCCCGCCTCGTACGAACTCGGCCCCGTGTACGCGGAGGGCCGGCTCACCGAGGAGCTCGCCGCCGCTTTCGCCTTCGTCCGGCCCGGGACCCGGATGGTGTCCATCTGCACGGGCAGCTACGTGCTCGCCGCGGCCGGGTACCTCGACGGCCGCCCCGCCACCACCCACTGGTCCGCCGCCGACCACTTCCAGCGGTTGTTCCCCACCGTCCGGGTCGACCCGGACGTCCTGTTCATCGACGACGGCGCCGTACTGACCTCCGCGGGGGTGGCCGCCGGGATCGACCTGTGCCTGCACATCGTGCGCCGCGACCACGGCAGCGCCGTCGCCAACGACGTCGCCCGCCGCACCGTGGTGCCGCCGCACCGCGAGGGGGGCCAGGCGCAGTACATCCAGCGGCCCGTCCCGGACGCGCGGTCGGCCGCGACGACCGCCGCCCGCGTCTGGGCGCTGGGCCGGCTGGAGCAGCCGATCTCGCTGCGCGACATGGCTCGGCAGGAGTCGATGAGCGTACGCACCTTCACCCGCCGCTTCCGTGCGGAGGTGGGCGTCAGCCCGGGACAGTGGCTCACCCAGCAGCGGGTGGAACGCGCCCGGCAACTGCTCGAGACCACGGACCTGTCCATCGGCGAGGTGGCCCGGGACGCCGGATTCGGCACGGCGACCTCACTGCGCCAGCACGTACAGGCGGCGCTGGGCGTACCGCCGACAACCTACCGGCGGGCGTTCCGGTCGGCGGCCGCGAGCGGGGCCCCGTAGGACCCGGCCGGGACCCGGCCGGGCACCGGACCCGGCTCGGGCACCGGACCCGGCCGGGTGCCCGGCTCAGATACGGGCGGGGTCGCCGGGCTGGTCGTCGGCCACCGTCACCATCATCGGACCGCCCCGGTCGACCTCGCACCAGATCCGCTTCCCGGCGCCTTCCGGCTGCCAGCCCCAGCGGTCCGCCAGGCCGTCCACCAGCTCCAGGCCCCGGCCGCCCGTGTCCTCGCCCGCCGCGTGTCGCTGCTGGGGCGGGCGGCAGCTCGTGTCGGCCACCTCGACCCGCACGGTCTCCAGCGATCCGCAGCCGAACAGCATCCGCAGTACGGCCGGGCAGCCCGTGTGCACCACCGCGTTCGTGACGAGCTCGGAGATCAGCAGGATGAGCGTCTCGGCGAGCGGCTCGTCATCCGCCACCCCGGACCCGACCAGCCGTGACCGAGCCCATCTGCGGGCCCGGCCCACCTCCGCGGGATCCGGCCCGACCTCCAGCTGAACCTGAAGCACCTGCACCGCTCACACCATCCGAACCGGCGGACACATCGCCTAGCGCCTCCTCAGGGTCACGGAACGTGACTCCCCTGTGGGACAGCATGGTTGACGTACAGTCACCGCAACAAGCGCTTCGGGCATATTCCAGCGCGAAGGATTACGCGTGGTCCATACTGTGCGACGCACGTTGCGGAGAGTCGAACAGGAGCGTGCCCGGGACCGGGAAGCCGAGCCCCCGGCAGGTCCTGGGCGTCTCCGGGGACCGCGAGCGGCGCACCGCTTCGGGACCGGAGTCGCCGCACGGGCCACACCCGGATCCCTGGGTTCCAGTACCACTCGCATCCACCGGAGCCTACCTGAGCGGAGCCGCCGACTCCGCCCCGTGACAGGACGCCCGCCGCCTGCGGCCGGCGCCGACTGCGCAGGGTCACGTGGCGCCGGGGGGCCCACGCGGCCACGGTCAGCGACGACTGTGCGGCGCGGCGCCGTACGGCCGGTCCCGCCGCCCTGCGGAACCTGCCGTACGGCGCCCCGAACCGGCCGCGCGGCCGGGCGTGTTGGCGTCCGCGCGGACCTCGGTGCCGACGGGTCTCAGGCGTCGGGCTCGATCACCGTGAAGTACGCGGAGAGCGCCGCGACCGCGTCCTTCTCGGCGATCCGGCCGTCGTGGTCGGCGTCCAGGCTCTGCGCCGCGACACTCGCGACGTCGGCCCCGGCCCCCAGGACCCTGAGGGCCCGCTCCACCGCGGCCACGGGGGCCGAGGCGGGGGCGGTCCCCTCGTGGTCCCCCGGGTCGGCGACGGCGATCGCCGCGCGCAGGAAGGGGCGGGCGATCTCCGCGAAGCGTTCGGGGTTGTCGCGCAGGCGCTTCACCGCCCCGCCCACGAACTCACCACGGGTGACCCGCTGGTCCCCGTCCACGTCGGCGATGCCCGCCATGCCCTGCCAGAAGGCCTCGGCCCCGGTGTAGAGGGCCTGGCCCCTGTCGGAGCGGGCCGCCGTCCCGAACTCGGCGAGCAGACGTGCCGCCGCTACGTTGAAGTCGGCGCGATCGATGTAGCCGTTGCCGTCCTGGTCGAAGGCGGCGAACCGGTGCGCGATCTTGCGTTCGTACTCTGCGCTGTCCATGCGGGGAGCGTACGACGCCGGCGGTGGCCACGTGTCACCAACTCCCGTTACGGGTGTGACGCCCGCCTGCCGGCCCGCGTCCTCACGCCCCGCACCGCCCGCGGATCAGGCGCTGAGCGGCCGGGCGTCGGCGTCGGTGGCGGCACCCGCGTCGGGGTAGACGTCGAAGAGCCTGCGCACCCCCAGGGCGCCGAGCACCTTGTTGACGTGGGAGCCGTCCACCGCGCCCCGGGCCGGGAGGACGAGCCGCAGCCGGCCGCCGCAGGACTTCATGAGCCGACGGGTGGCGATCAGCACGTTGACGCCGCTGGAGTCGCAGAAGAGCACGCCGGAGAGGTCGAGGACCACGTCGTGCCGGCCCTCGGCCACCGCTCCGTGGACGGACTGGCGCACGACGGGTGAGCTCACCAGATCGAGTTCACCGTGGGCCCGCAACACGGTCCACCCGCCTTGCTCGGTCTCGTCCACCTTCAGCGTCACGCGATCGGACCTCTCGTTCCGGCGGGATCCGGAGGATCATCCGGAAGTTTCCGTTCCTCCTCGCGGCTGCCCACCTCACGCATCCGCGAAACACCCGGGGGCCCACCGGTCCGGCCCGGGACGCGCACAGAAACGAGCACCCGGGCCCATCCAGGAGGTCAGGAACGGTCGAAGCGCGTCACATTCCTTATCACCCAGGGCCGCCCGGGGGACGTACTTGGTGCAAAGGTACGTGACGGACCGATGGCGCCGACTACATTCGACGCGAGGCACAGGGCTGGGGGCCGGATGGCGAAGGACGCACCACCGCGCTGGGACCGCCGCATGCAGCAGCGGCTGGTGCGCGGCGAGGCGGCGGCGCTCGGCGAGCTCTACGACCGGTTCGCCGCCCTCGTGCACAGCCAGGCCCAGCGGATGCTCGACGACGAGGAGGCCGCGGACCTGGTGACGCGGGAGGTCTTCGGTCACATCTGGGAGCACCCCGACTCCTACGACCCCGAGCAGGGCCCCATGCGGTCCTGGGTGGCGGACCTCACCCACCGCCTGTCCGTGCGGCGGCTGCGCGACACGCACGGACAGGCCGCGGGGGCCGGCCCGGACGCGCAGGCCGAGGAGCTCGAGGACCGGGTCCGAAGGGCCACCACCGCCGCCCGCGCCGACTACATCGTGGCTGCCATGCCCGCGCCGCTGCGGGCCGCTCTCGAACTCGCCCACGTACAGCGTCGTGACTACCGGCAGACGGCGGCCGACCTGGGGGTCACGGGGGACGAGGCCCGGCGCCGGCTGCGGCTCGGGCTGCAACTGCTCTCCACGGCGACCGACCGTCCGCCCGCGGGCACCACGCCTCCCGGCCACGGGCGGACACCATGACGGACGGCGGCCGCGGTGGCGGTGACGGGGAGGCCCCGGACGCACGGCGCATACCGGGGCAGCGGGCCGGCGGCACCCCGGGCCACCGGCCCGGGTCCCCGCC
>NZ_JBEXWB010000176.1:0-12619 GCF_040629645.1 Streptomyces sp. NPDC005899
TCAGGCACCGGGCGCTCCTCGTGCGGGCGGTGCCTGAGCAGCGGCGCCCGCCGCCCGTCCGGGGCGAGCCGCAGCAGGTCGTCGATCCCCGCCAGCAGGCGCCGGGTGACCTGCGGGCTACCCGTCGCACACCACCTGATCTCCTCGAAGGCGAGATCAACGACGTCCGTCCAGCCCGGGCCGTCCCGCACGAGCCGCACCTCGCCCCGGCGGTCACGGTGATGGACCGGACCGAGGGGGTGGTGCACCACGGTCGCGAGGCACTGCACGATCCGGTCGAGGCACTGCACGGCCGTCGTCGGGTCGTTGACCGCGGTCGACAGTGCCCGCAGAGCGATGTCGGAGAGCTGGCGCAGGCCGAACGTCAGGTCCTGGTGGAGCGTGCGCTCGACTCCCACGAAGACGGTGTACCTCAACCGGTGCGCCGGCGGCGCCGCACCGCCGTGCACGGCGAACAGGGGTGTGCCGGGAACGAGGAAGTCCCCGATCCGGGGCAGCAGCCGCAGCACCACACCCTGCCGGCCCGCGGCGCGCACCAGCCGTGCCACGTGCACGTCCCGCAGGACCCCGGCCCGCCCCCGGTGCACGACACGGGCGGTCTCCGGCGGGAGCGGCTCGTCCCCGGCGGGCTCTCCCGACACCCGGCCGACGACCCGGAACGACTCGCGTGCGATGTGGTCGACGACCGGGCCCACCTGCATGAGGCGGAGGGTCGACGTCACGTAGGCGATGAACAGCAGCAGGCTCAGGCCGACCATGACCACGGTGAGCAGGCTCTGGAGCAGCGGGACGGCCACGATCCGGCGCGGATCGGTCTCGCTCTCGTACGACGTGAGCACGAGCAGCGAGAAGGCGAACGTCGACAGGAAGACCGTCAGCGTCAGCTTGCTGATCCGGCTCCGTACGAAGATCCGCACCACCCTGGGGGTGAGCTGCCCGGCCGCCATCTGCACGGCCACCAGGGAAATGCTGAACACCACGCCGATGAAGGTCATCATCGCGGAACTGATCGTGGTGATGATCGACTTCGCGTCGGTGGTGAAGGCGATCAGGGTCCGGATCTCCTCGTAGGCCCCCTCGCGCCGCAGACGGGTCACGATCTCCGTGTCCAGGCCGGACAGACCCCACCACACCAGGTAGGAACAGACCAGTCCCACCGTCGGGGCGAACCAGAAGGTGTCACGCAGGTGCTCACGCAGCGGGGACAGCATGCGGGGACGCCGAGGGGCACGGTCGGTCATGCCCGCGAAGGTAGCCCGGGCGACTCCCCGCGCACGTCAGGCGACGCACCGTACGCGCGTCGTGGCGGGCCGGGCCCGGCCGTCCGGCCGAACCGGGCGGCACCGCACTGACCACCGAAAACGCAGGTGAAGGCCACCCCGAACCCCTGGTATTGTTTTCCTTGTCGCCGCGGGGAACACCTCGTGAACGACAGACACCTTGTCCGGGTGGCGGAATGGCAGACGCGCTAGCTTGAGGTGCTAGTGCCCTTTATCGGGCGTGGGGGTTCAAGTCCCCCCTCGGACACCGACGAGAACCCCCAGGTCAGCCTGGGGGTTCTCGCTTTTCCGCCCTACTGCTCGATGCGCAGGAACGTCACGGAGTGCGCGGGGAACGTATGGGTGAAGGTCCGGCCGGCGACGCGGAGGACCGACTTCCGCGGCGCCACCTGCCGGTCCTCGGCGGTGTTCACCGCGTCCGGGGCCGCCTGGAGGGTCGTCAGCCGGGCGACCCGTGAGCGGGGCTCGGCACCGAGGTCGATCCGGGTCCGGGCGTCGGCGGCCTGCGCGTTGACCACCTTGACCACGAGGTCGCCGGTGGCGTCGTCGCGGGTGACCACCTGCCGGAAGGGTTCGGCGGGCTTGTCGTCGGTGAAGGTGCCCCACCGCCTCCCGTCGAGGAAGAGGGTGACCTGCCGGCCGCGCACCTGGACGCGTATGTCGTAGGCGCGTCCCGTCTCCACGGTGGTCGCGTCCTCGGCCATCGTCTGCTTGGCACCGTCCACCGTCTTCTCGACGGCGGAGCGCGTGTTGTTCCAGCCGCCGAGGTTCCACCAGTACGTGTTGCCGGTGTCCCGCACCCCGAAGGCCACGAGGAAGCCCTCCTTGCCGGCCTTCTTGGTGGCCCTGACCTCGAGGTCGTAGTTCTGCCAGCCGGGGTCCCCCGCCGTCACCAGGGTGTTCTCGGCGCTCTCGTCCAACTGGACGTAAGCCCCGTCCTGGACGGTCCAGGTGCCGCGGCCCGCGGCCTTCGTCCACTGCGCGTCACCGGCGGAGAAGTCGTCGGCCAGCAGCCGGGTGCCGTCCTGGGCGGTGACTTCGACGTCGTCGTACGCGGCACCGGTGGCCCACGTGGACAGCCCGACGGCGCCGGTGATCGGGGCGGTGGTGCCGGGCGTCGGGGAGGCGGTGCTCGGCACGACGCGGTCGCCCACGTCGGTCATGAAGAGTTTCTGCACCTCGTAGTTCGCCGACCCCCACGACCTCTCGTTGTCGAACCAGATCATGTCCGGCCGCCACTGGGCGTCCTCGGTGTCCGCGTACAGCGGGGCGTAGGAGGCGAGTTCCACGACGTCCGCGTTGCGTTCCAGGCCCGTCATGTAGGCCGCTTCGGCGAGCGCGTCCGAGAAGCGGTTGCCGAGCGAGGCGTACTCGCCGAGGAACACCTTCGGGCCGTGCCGGTCGTAGGTGTCGTAGCGCGCGTTGTTCTCGAGGAACCACTGCGGGCTGTTGTAGTAGTGCTCGTCGACCATGGCGACGCCCGCGCCCCGGTTCAGCTGCCACGCGCGGTCGAAGACCGTGCCGCTGTCGTCGGGGCCGGAGTTGCTGATCACCGTGATGCCGGGGTGTTCGGCCGTGATCGCCTCGCGGAACTCGGTGAAGCGGGCGAAGAACTCGTCGGGGAGGTTCTCCTCGTTGCCGACCTCCAGGTGGGTCAGGCCGAACGGGGCGGGGTGGCCCATCGCGGCGCGCTTCGCGCCCCAGGTGGAGCCCGCCGGGCCGTTGGCGAACTCGATGAGGTCGAGGGTGTCCTGGATGTGCCGCCGCAGCAGGGCGGGATCGTCGGTCACCTTGTTCTGGCCGCAGCCGGTCACGAGGGCGGGCACGACGGGCAGGGGCATCGCGCCGATGTCCTCGGCGAACTGGAAGTACTCGTAGTACCCCAGGCCGTAGGTCTGGTTGTAGCCCCAGAAGTTGGCGTTGGCCGGGCGCTGCTCCACCGGGCCGATGGTGTCCTTCCACTGGTAGGAACGCCTGCGCTCCCAGCCGGGTGCCTCGTAGGCCTGGTGGCTGCCGGTGTTGACGAGGCAGCCGCCGGGGAAGCGCAGGAAGCCCGGTTCCAGCGCCGCGGCCTTCTCCGCGAGGTCCTTGCGCAGCCCGTTCGCCCGGCCCTTGTACGTGTCCCGGGGGAAGAGCGAGATCATGTCCAGCCGTACGGTTCCGCCCCCGCCGGCCGTGACGGTGAGCCGGCCGTCCGCCGCGGAGGTCCGGGCGGTGAGGGTCCCGGTGTACTTCTTCCAGTGGTCGCCGCGTGCCGTGACGCGCAGGGGGGCGGTGAGCGCGGTGCCGTCGGCCGCGGTGGCCCCGACGGTCAGCACGGTCCCGGCCGGCCGGTCGGTGCGGGCCCAGACGGAGAAGTCGTAGCGCTCGCCCCCGCGCAGGCTAAGGCCCTGGTGGTAGCCCGAGTTGGTGACCCCGAAGCCGGCCGCGCGGCCCCCGGTCCCGTCGAGGTCGAGGCGCAGGTAACGGCGGTTGCGTTCGTTCAGCCGCCCCTCGTCGTCCACGGTTTCGGCGCGGCCCGTGCCACCGGAGACGGCCGTTTCGCTCCAGGCGGTCATGGGTGAGTACGCGGCGTTGTCGGCGCGGTCGTACTCGAAGGAGCGGTTCTGGACGAGTTCGGCGTACAGACCGCCGTCGGCCGCGTGGTTGATGTCCTCGTAGAAGAGGCCGTACATCGAGTCGCCGATGGCCGGGCCCGTGCGGCCGGGATGGACGGTGAGGGAGTAGTCGGCCGCCTCCGCCGCGGGCCGGCGGTCCTCGGCGCGGGTGGGCGCCGTTACCAGGGCGCCGAGCAGGAGGGCGACGACGGGGACGGTGAGTCTCGGCCACAGGTGCGGGCGCGGGTGCGGCATGGGCGCTCCAGAGATCACTGTTCGGTATACCGGACGTTGGTCAGTGCGTCGAACGCAAGATAGGCAGGGCGGGGCCACGCGTCAACGGCGCCGCCGGAACCGGCCGTCGTCGGGAGCGCACGGGCCCGAGGTCCGGTGTGCCGCCCGGACAGCCGCACACGGCGCCCGCCACGTCGGGCGGGAGCGCCGCTCCCGTGTCAGGGCGGTGGATCGTGTCCGGCGGCCGCGCGCCCTTCCGGTGGTCCCGGCACGCCGCGGTGCCGCCGGCCGCGCAGCAGGAGGAGCGTCCGCCGGGTGCCCAGGCGATGGGATGATGGAGGCGCGTGCCCGTCGTTCCGGGCCCCTCCGGCGACAAGGACCGATGCGATGAGAGGACGGGCGAAGCCTCCCCCCGCCCCACTGCCCCAGCGCGCGGGTGTCGGCCCGGTGCGGGTACGGCTCCCGGCCGATCCTTCGGGCGCCTGGCCGACCGTCCGGGACCACCTGCTGGACCGCTTCGCCGGGGCGATCGGCCCGGAGCGGGTGGACGCCATGCTGGCCGGCGGCGAGTTCGTCGGGGCGGACGGCGGCGCGGTGCGCGCGGACGAGCCGTACGCCGCCGGGCGGTACCTGTGGTTCCACCGCGACTTCGCGCCCGAGGAGCGGGTGCCCTTCCGCGTGGGCGTCGTCCACCGCGACGAGCACCTCGTGATCGCGGACAAGCCGCACTTCCTGGCCACCACCCCGCGCGGCCGGCATGTCACCGAGACCCTGGTGGCCCGCCTGCGCGACGAGCTGGACCTGCCGGATCTGCAACCCGCGCACCGGCTGGACCGGTTGACCGCGGGGCTCGTGCTGTGCGTCGTACGCCCCGGCGAACGGGGGGCGTACCAGACGCTGTTCCGGGACCGGCTGGTGCGCAAGGAGTACGAGGCGGTGGCGCCGTACGATCCGGCCACCGCGCTCCCCCGCACCGTGCGGAGCCGGATCGTCAAGGAGCGCGGGGTTCTCGCCGCCCGCGAGGAGCCGGGTGAGGCGAACAGCGAGAGCAGGATCGAGCTCCTGGAACACAGGGGCGGGCTCGGCCGCTACCGGCTGCTGCCCGCCACCGGGCGCACCCACCAGCTACGGGTCCACATGAACGCGCTGGGGCTGCCCCTGGTGAACGATCCGGTCTATCCGGTGGTGCGGCCCGAGCCGGTGTGCGAGGACTACCTCCGCCCCCTGCAACTCGTGGCGAGAGCACTGGACTTCACCGACCCCGTGACGGGTGAGCCGCGCCGCTTCCTGAGCGGGCGGCGGCTCACCGCATGGCCGGACGACGCCGACGACGGGGCTGACGGCGCCCGGGACGACCCGGCCGAGGTCGCCCCGGACGGCCGCTGACCCGTCAGTGCCCGCGGGCGATCCACTCGTCCAGGTGCGGGGCTTCCGCGCCGATGGTGGTGGAGTCCCCGTGCCCGGTGCGCACGGTGGTCTCCGGCGGGAGGGCCAGCAGCCGGTCCCTGATCGAGTCGACGATCGTCGGGAAGTGGGAGAACGAGCGGCCGGTGGCACCCGGACCGCCCTGGAAGAGGGTGTCGCCGGTGAAGACGGTGGCCAGTTCCGGGGCGTACAGGCAGACCGCGCCCGGGGCGTGGCCCGGGGTGTGCATCACCGTCAGGCGTGTTCCGGCGATGCCCAGCTCCTGGCCGTCGGCGAGTTCGGCGTCGGGGGTCCGGTCCGGGTGGGTCCGCCGCCACAGCACGAGGTCGTCGGGGTGCAGGAGGATCGGCGCCCCGGTCGCGTCGGCGAGTGCGGGGGCCGCGTCGATGTGGTCGTTGTGCGCGTGGGTGCAGATGATCGCGCGCAGCGTCCGTCCGCCGAGTGCGGCCTGGATGGCGGAGGCGTCGTGGGCGGCGTCGATGACGACCGCCTCGGTGTCGTCGCCGACGATCCAGACGTTGTTGTCGACGTCCCACTCGCCGCCGTCGAGGGCGAAGGTGCCGGAGGTGACGAGGTGCTCGATGCGGGCAGCCATCAGAGGACCACCACCGAGCGCAGGACGTCACCGTCGTGCATCCGGGCGAAGGCCTGCTCGACGTCGCCCAGCCCGATGGTCTCGGTGACGAACGCGCCGAGGTCGAGGCGGCCCTGCTGGTGCAGGTCGATCAGCATCGGGAAGTCACGCGAGGGCAGGCAGTCGCCGTACCAGGACGACTTGAGCGAACCGCCGCGGCCGAACACGTCGAGGAGCGGGAGTTCGAGCCGCATCTCGGGCGTCGGGACACCGACGAGTACGACGGTGCCGGCGAGGTCGCGGGCGTAGAAGGCCTGCTGGTACGTCTCGGGGCGGCCGACCGCCTCGATGACGACGTCGGCCCCGTTGCCGCCGGTGAGGGCGCGGATCGCCTCCACCGGGTCCTCGGAGCCGGAGTTGACGGTGTGGGTGGCGCCCATCTTCCTGGCCGTCACGAGCTTCCGGTCGTCGATGTCGACCGCGATGATCCTCGCCGCTCCCGCGAGCCGGGCGCCGGCGATCGCCGCGTCACCGACGCCGCCGCAGCCGATGACGGCGACGGAGTCGCCCCGGCCGACCTGGCCGGTGTTGATGGCGGCGCCGATGCCCGCCATGACGCCGCAGCCGAGCAGTCCGGCGACGGCCGGTGAGACCTCGGGGTCGACCTTGGTGCACTGCCCCGCGGCGACGAGGGTCTTCTCCGCGAACGCGCCGATCCCGAGCGCCGGGGAGAGCTCGGTGCCGTCCAGGAGTGTCATCCGCTGCTTCGCGTTGTGGGTGTCGAAGCAGTACCAGGGCCGGCCGCGCAGACAGGCACGGCACTGCCCGCACACGGCGCGCCAGTTCAGGACGACGAAGTCGCCCGGCCCGACGTCGGTGACGCCGTCGCCGACGGACTCCACGACTCCCGCGGCCTCGTGGCCGAGCAGGAAGGGGAATTCGTCGTTGATGCCGCCCTGCTTGTAGTGCAGGTCGGTGTGGCAGACGCCGCACGCCTGGATCCTGACCACGGCCTCACCGGGGCCGGGGTCCGGCACGAGGATCGTCTCCACGCGAACGGGCTCGTCCCTGCCCGGTGCGATGACCCCTTGTACCTGCTGCGCCATGCCGTGGTCTCCCGTCCCGCTGCCCCGTGCCGCCGATGATCGATCCCACCCACCGTACCGGGGCGGGAGGCGGATCACGGGGCCAGTACGTCCAGTTCGTGCAGTGCGCCGACCGCGATCTCCTTGGTCAGCCGTTCGGCGCCGGCCGCGTCCCCCTCGCGCACGGCTTCGGCGAGCCGGACGTGGAGGGTGACGGCGGCGGGGTCGGGGTCCTGGAACATCACCTGGTGGTGGGTGCGGCCCGCGAGGACCTCGGCGACGACGTCGCCGAGGCGGGCGAACATCTCGTTGCCCGAGGCGTCGAGCACGATGCGGTGGAAGGCGATGTCGTGCCGGAGGTAGCCCTCCAGCTGCTGGCCGCGCGAGGTGGCGACCATGCCGAGGGCGCACTCCGTCAGCGCGGCGCAGTGCTCGGCCGTGGCGTTGCGGGCGGCCAGGCCGGCGGCGACGGGTTCGACGGCGGACCGCAGGACGGTCAGGGAGCGCAGCTGCCGGGGCCGGTCGGAGCCGGCCAGCCGCCAGCGGATGACCTGCGGGTCGTAGACGTTCCACTCCTCGGTGGGGCGCACGGTCACCCCGACCCGGCGCCGCGACTCCACCAGGTGCATGGACTCCAGGACGCGGATCACCTCGCGCACGACGGTGCGCGACACGTCGAAACGCCGGGCGAGCTCGTCCGTGCGCAGGACCCTGCCGGGCGGGCAGTCACCCGCGGCGATCTCCAGACCCAGGGTGTCCAGCACATGCGTATGGAGCCCCTGGGCAGGTGTGGTCATGCGCACCAGCCTACGGGGCGGCCTCGGAGGTGGGTAAGTACGACGTTTATGTCACAGCCTCTTGAATAAGTCGTACGTAATGGGTTTCAGTAGCGCGACGGCCCGATGTCGCGGACCGATGTCGACGAAGACAGCGAGGCAGCAATGAGCACCCCCCACGTCGTCGTGGTGATGGGCGTAGCAGGGACCGGCAAGACCACGATCGGCCCTCTGCTCGCCGACGCCCTCGGCGTCCCGTACGCCGAGGGCGACGACTTCCATCCGCCGGCCAACATCGCCAAGATGTCGGCCGGGACCCCCCTGGAGGACGACGACCGATGGCCCTGGCTGGAGGCGATCGGGCGGTGGGCGCACGGCCGGGCCGGGCTCGGCGGGGTCGTCAGCAGTTCGGCGCTCAAGCGTGCCTACCGCGACCGGCTGCGGAACGAGGCCCCGGACGCCGTCTTCCTGCACCTGACCGGCGACCGTCCCCTCATCGAGCGCCGCATGGCGGAGCGCAAGGGCCACTTCATGCCGACCGCCCTGCTCGACTCCCAGTTCGCGACCCTGCAGCCGCTGCAGGAGGACGAGGCGGGCGTGGCCGTGGACGTGTCCGGCACCCCTGAGGAAATAACCGGACGGGCCGTCGCCGCGCTGCGCCGGCTCGCGAACTAAGGAATCACCACCGTGACCGGTCTCAACGTCGAGACGCTGGCAGCGGATGCCGTCGAACCCATCACCTCGGCCGGCGACGCGCAGTTGGGCATCGCCGTCCTCGCAGGCATCGCCGTCATCGTCCTCCTCATCACCAAGCTCAAGATGCACGCGTTCCTCGCGTTGACCATCGGCTCGCTGGCCCTCGGCTCCTTCGCGGGGGCCGACCCGGCGAAGACGATCGCCAGCTTCACCGCGGGACTCGGTTCGACCGTCGCGGGTGTGGGCGTCCTCATCGCCCTCGGTGCCATCCTGGGCAAGCTGCTCGCCGATTCCGGAGGCGCCGACCAGATCGTCGACACCGTCCTCGCGAAGGCGGGCGGCCGGGCCATGCCGTGGGCCATGGTCCTGATCGCCTCGATCATCGGGCTGCCGCTGTTCTTCGAGGTCGGGATCGTGCTGATGATCCCGGTCGTGCTGCTGGTCGCCAAGCGGGGCAACTACTCCCTGATGCGGATCGGCATCCCCGCGCTCGCCGGCCTCTCCGTGATGCACGGCCTGATCCCGCCGCACCCCGGCCCGCTGGTCGCGATCGACGCCCTCGGCGCCAACCTGGGTGTCACCCTCGCCCTCGGCGTGCTGGTGGCCGTCCCCACCGTGATCATCGCGGGCCCGCTCTTCTCCCGTTACGCCGCCCGCTGGGTGGACATCCAGCCGCCGGAGAAGATGGTCCCGCAGCGCCCGTCCGAGGACCTGGACCGGCGCCCCGGCTTCGGCGCGACCCTGGCGACCATCCTGCTGCCCGTCGTGCTGATGCTGGCCAAGGCACTCGTCGACATCGTGGTGGACGACCCCGAGAACCACGTCCAGCGGGTCACCGACGTCATCGGCTCGCCGCTGATCGCGCTGCTCGCCGCCGTGATCGTCGGCATGTTCACGCTGGGCCGTGCGGCGGGCTTCACCAAGGAGCGCCTGACCGGCACGGTCGAGAAGTCGCTCGCCCCCATCGCCGGCATCCTCCTGATCGTCGGCGCCGGCGGCGGCTTCAAGCAGACCCTGATCGACGCCGGTGTCGGCCGGATGATCCTCGAGTTCTCCGAGAGCTGGTCGATACCCGCCCTGCTGCTCGGCTGGCTGATCGCCGTCGCGATCCGCCTGGCGACGGGCTCCGCGACCGTGGCGACCATCTCGGCGGCCGGTCTGGTCGCCCCGCTGGCGGCCGACCTGTCGACGGCCCACGTCGCACTGCTCGTCCTGGCCGTCGGTGCGGGTTCGCTCTTCTTCAGCCACGTCAACGACGCGGGCTTCTGGCTGGTGAAGGAGTACTTCGGCATGGACGTCCCGCAGACGATCAAGACGTGGTCGGTGATGGAGACGATCATCTCCGTCGTCTCGCTCGGCTTCATCCTGCTGCTGTCGCTGGTGCTGTAGCCGGGCGGCCGGACCGCGGGCCGCCCCCGTCCGGCCGCTCCTACTCCTCCGGCTCCCGCCACAGCGGGTGCCCGGTACGGGCCCATCGGCGCTCGACCGACCCGGTGCGCATGCCACGGCGCGCCTCCGGGTCGGCGAGCGCCTTCGCCATGTGCCCGGCGAGGACGACGCCGACCGCGAGGGCCAGCCAGTCGTGGACGAAGGTCGCACCGGTGCGCCACACCAGCGGGGCCAGGCCCGTGAACCACATCAGCAGCCCGGTGGCCAGCATCACGAGCACGGCGCCGGCGATCCAGCCCGCGTAGAGCTTCTGGCCCGCGTTGAACTTCCCGGCCGGCCGGGAGCCGGGCCGGTGGTCACGGCGCAGGGCCGCCCGCAGCCACTCCCGGTCGTGCGGCCCGAACCGGTTCAGCCGGGAGAGGTCGGCGCGCAGCGCCCGGGAGAGGAGTCCGGCGAGCAGCGGTACGGGCACGAGCAGCCCCGACCACTCGTGGAGGGTGACGACGAGACGGCGGCGGCCGACGAGCTCCGCGAGCTGGGGGACGTACAGGCAGGCGGCGGTGGCCACGCAGAGCAGTGCCGCCCAGGCGGTGGTGCGGTGCACCCAGCGCTCGGCGCGGGTGAAGCGGCGGATCCTCGCGGGTCGTTCAGACGGTGGGGGCGTCGTCGCGGCCGTTGGACCGGCCGACCCAGGCGTCGACGTCATAGCCGAGCTCCTCCCAGTATCCGGGGCGCACGGCGTCGGTGACGGTGATGCCCGACAGCCATTTCGCGGACTTGTAGAAGTACATGGGGGCCACGTACAGCCGCACCGGCCCGCCGTGGGAGTGGGTCAGCGGCTCGTCCCGCATGCGCAGGGCGACGAGGACGTCCGGGCGACGGGCCTGTTCGAGGGTGAGGCTCTCGCTGTAGGCCCCGTCGAAGCAGGTGAAGCGGACGGCCTTCGCACCGGGCCGGACCCCCGCCGCGTCGAGCAGCGTGGAGAGCCGGACTCCTTCGAAGGGCGTCTCGGGCACCCGCCAGCCGGTGACGCACTGGACGTCGCGCACCACGCGCGTCCGCGGGAGCGCCTTCAGCGTGTCGAGTGTGTAGGTGGCGGGGCGGTCCACCAGACCGTCCACGGTGAGGCGGTAGTCGGCGGCGGTCTTCTCGGGCACGGACGTGGTGACCGAGTAGTAGCGGAAGCCGCCGCCGTTGGGCAGCAGTCCGGTCAGCCCGGTGGGGTCCTTGTCGGCGACGGCTCCGAGCCCGGTCTCCAGCGCCCGCTGGAGCAGGGGGGCCGCCACGACTCCGGCGGCCCCCAGTCCCAGCATGGCCAGGACCAGGCGGCGGCCCACGGGTGTGCCGGGCCCGTCGGCGTGCTCCTCGTGGCCGGGGAGGCGTGAGGGATCGGGAGGGTCCGGGCGACCGGGAGGGCGATTGTCCACCCGCCCATGGAACACCCGCGGCCGTCCCGTCACCAGGGACCGCGGGCGTTCGTCACCACGCCGTAAGGACTACCGGCGAGCCGCGGTGCTCCCGGCCGTGTTCTCCGGCCGGCACGAGGCCGCCCCGGCCGCAGCCCGTCGGTGCCGGTCGACAGGAGCGGGGAGCGTGCCCCTGCCCAGCGGCCCTGTGCGAACCGGTCCCGTACGCCGATGAGTTCCTGGTCGTCCAGGGCCGGGTCGAACGCGTGGTCCGGGCGTCCGGCCCCGCGGCGGGAGCGGCCCAGGGGCGGCGGAGGCGGGGACATCCGCAGGCCTGCTTCTCGACGCGGTGTACGGCATGTCGATGCGCAGTGCGATCGAACGTCGCGCACAGCGAACCCGCGGCGCGCGCTTCGCGTCAAGCACGCCCGGTCGGCGAACCGCGCACACCCCTGGAGAAGTCGACCGGAGCCGGACCAGGTGCCAGGTCGTCCACGCAGCTCGTGCGGGTGGGACGGAGGTGCCGCGAGGGGGTGGGGTGACGCGTGCCACACTGCGGGGATGGAGAACCGTGAAGCGCTGCCGCCCTTCCTCCTCGCCTTCCCCGGGCCGCTGCGCGACCGGCTGGTCGCGGCCGTGCTCGCCGGCGAGAAGGTCTCGACGTCCGGGCTGCTCGCGGAGTACGAGGCGGAGAAGGAGGAGCTCCCGCCCGTGGGCGAGCGGTCGGCCCTCATCGACTCCGGCGGGCGGGAGGTGGCGGTCGTCGAGTTGACGGAGGTCAGGGTGCTCCCCCTGGGATCGGTCGACCTGCGGCACGCCCTCGACGAGGGCGAGGGGTACACCTCGGTGGCCGCGTGGCGGGCAGGCCACGAGGCGTTCTGGCACAGCGAGGAGATGCGCGAGGCGCTGGGCGACCCGTCGTTCACCGTGGACGACGGGACGATGATCGTGGCGGAGAGGTTCCGGGTGGTGGAGCGGCTGGAGTGACCGGTCCTCGGGGCGGGGCGGCCGACCGGGGCGGAGGCCGGCCCGGGGGCGCACCGGAGCGCCCTGGCCTCCCCCGCGCCCGGCCGGGGCGCGACCGGCCGCCCCCGGAAGGCCCGGAGCGGGCCGGGGGCCGCTCAGGCGGTCGCCGTCGCCGCCGCCCTGCCCGCGGC
>NZ_JBEXWB010000177.1:0-12583 GCF_040629645.1 Streptomyces sp. NPDC005899
GGCCTCCTCGGTCGCCCGGTCCACGTGGCCGGAGCCTGCCCGGGCCGGCTGCGGGTGGTCGGCCGATCCGCACACCGCGCAGGCCACCCCGTCGGCCAGCTGAGCGGCCAGTTCCGCCGCGATGGACCGGAGCCGCCGTTCACGCAGCTCCAGCCAGGACTCGTGCGCCACCAGGGCGCGTTCCCGGGCTGCGGCCAGGCCCGCCTCGGCCCTCGCCAGCTCCCCGGCGAGGGCGTCACGGCGTCGTGCCGCGTCCAGCCTCCGGCGGGCGGGGCCGAGGCGTCCCACGAGCTGTTCCGCACGGGTCGCGGCCTCCTGGGCCGTCTGGACGCGCTCACCCAACGCCTGCCGGGTGGTGTCCCAGCCGGCCAGCCAGTCCGCCGCCTCCTGGATCAGCTCGTCGTCGGCGAGGGTCTGCCGTTCGAGGGCCGTCAGCTCCGCGTCGATCTCCCTGCTGCGCCGTTCGGCGCGGCGGGCGGCTTCGAGCGCGCCGAGTTCCGCCCTGAGCGCGCGTTCCCTGGCGGCGAGCTGCTCGACCCCCGCCTCGGAAAGGTCGTGGGGCAGCTCGGCACGTGAGCGCTCGCGGGCCTCACCGGCGACGCGGTGGTCCCGCTCGGCCTCGTCGCGCAGTTCGATGGCGGGAGCGACGAGGTCCGCCTTGCGGGCGCGTGCCAGCTGTTCGAGGCAGCGCTCGTGCTCCGGCCGGCGTTCCTCGAGTGCCGCGGAGCGGCGTCGGGTCTCCTCGTACCGCTGCTGGAGCCTGGCGAGCTCGCGTTCCGCCTCGAGCGCGAGGCGGGCGGTGGCGTTCCGGTCCTCCGCCCGGGACAGGGCGCACCGGGCGATGTCGAGCTGTTCACGGGACGCGCCGCGCGCGACCGCGGCCCACTCCAGCACCCCTTCGGCGAGTCCGGGTTCGCCCGGCCTGGTCGCGGGCGGTTCGGCCTCGCCCGCCGCGGTACCGGCCGCCTGGGCGATCCGCTGGGCGAGGGCGAGGACCTGTTCGTCGCCGGAGCGGACCCTGGCTTCGGCGGCGCGCCGCAGTTCGGCCAGCCGCTCCTCGACGGCGGCGAAGCGGCGGGTGTCGAACAACCTGCCGAGCAGCTTGCCGCGCGCCTCCGCGTCGGCGCGCAGGAAGCGGGCGAAGTCGCCCTGCGGGAGCAGTACCACCTGGCAGAACTGGTCCCGGCTCATGCCGATGAGCCCGCCGATCTCCTCGCCGATCTCCTGGTGGGAGCGGCTGAGTGCCTGCCAGCCCTTGTCGGGGTGGTACTCGCGCAGCCCGCTCTGGGCCTTCTCCGTCGTGAAGCCGCCGCCCCTCCTCTTGGGGCGGGGCTGGGCGGGCGACCGGGTGACCTCCAGGCGGCGCCCGCCGACCGTCAGCTCCAGGCGGACCTCGGTCGGGAGGCCGACCGGCGCGTGGTCGCTGCGCAGTGAGGTCCCGGGGCTCTGCCGGGCGCCGGGCACCGCTCCGTAGAGCGCGTAGCAGACACCGTCCAGGACCGAGGTCTTCCCCGCGCCCGTCGGTCCGTGCAGCAGGAAGATGCCTGCCGACGAGAGGGCGTCGAAGTCGATCTCCTGGGTGGTGCCGAAGGGACCGAAGGCGGTGAGGGTGAGCTTGTGGAGCCTCAACGGGCCACCTCGTTCACACCGTCGGCGACCCGTACGTCGTCGAGTGCGGCCCTGAGCACCGCGCGCTCCGGCTCACTGGGGCCGTTGCCGCCGCGCACGTGGGCCACGAAGTCCTCCGCGATCTGCTGGTCGTCACGGTCCTTGAGCCGCTGCGCGTAGGAAGCGAGCGGGTCGTCGGCGGGGCGCTCCGGTTCGAGGACGAGGCTGAGCGTGTGCGGGAAGCGTTTCAGCAGGTGGGCCATCGGCTCGTCCGGGCGGACCGGATCGGTGAGCGTGGCCTCCACCCAGGAATCCTGGTGCCGTTCGAGTGCCGGATCGTCGAGCAGCTCCGAGAGCCGTCCGCGCAGGCGCGCCAGACGGCGTGGGACCGGGCAGTCGACGCGTTCGGCGGTGACGCTCCCGTCCGCGCCCAGGTCGGTCAGCCACATCGTCTTGCGGTGGGCGTGTTCGGAGAAGGAGTACGCGAGCGGTGAGCCCGAGTACCGGACGCGTTCCGTGACGGTCTGGCAGCCGTGCAGGTGGCCGAGTGCGACGTAGTCGACGCCGTCGAAGACCCCGGCGGGGACGGCCGCCACACCGCCGACCGTGATGTCGCGTTCACTGTCGCTGGGTGTCCCGCCGGCGACGAAGGCGTGGGCGAGGACGACGGACCGGGTGGTGGCCGGGCGGGTGGCCAGATCGGCCCGCACCCCGTCCATGGCGGCGGTGAGCACCGCTTCGTGGCCGGTCTTCGCGGCGCCCAGGGTGTCGCGGACGAGGGCGGGCTCCAGGTAGGGCAGCCCGTAGAACGCCACGTCGCCGTGCGCGTCGGCCAGCACGACGGGGGTGGCGCACGCGCGGGGGTCGGTGCGCAGGTGGATGCCGGCCCGGGCGATGAGTCCGGCACCCACGCCGAGCCGGCGGGCGGAGTCGTGGTTGCCGGAGATCATGATCGTGGGCACACCGGCGGCCGCCAGCCGGTGCAGGGCGTCGTCGAAGAGCCGTACCGCGGAGAGCGGGGGCACGGCCCGGTCGTAGACGTCGCCCGCCACCACGACCACGTCGGCCTCCCGTTCCCGCACGGTGCGCACGAGGTGGTCCAGCACGGCCGCCTGGGCGTCGAGCATGGAGACCCGGTGGAACGACCGGCCCAGGTGCCAGTCCGAGGTGTGCAGGATCCTCATGCCGTCACTCCACTCGCGCCCACCCGCATGTTCCCTCTCCTCCGCCCCCGGGACCGCGTGGGCCCGGACTCCGCCCGCGCGGACGTCCCGCCGCGGTGCCGGCCACGCCGTTCGCGTGGCACGCGACCTGTCATCCGGGGCGGACGTCCCCGTACGCCTCGCCACCCAGCTCGAACGTGGCGGAGCCGGCCGTGACGTCGGCCAGCCATGCCCTGAACCCCTCCACGTCGGCGCTCGGGAGCCCGACGCCGATACTCACCGCCTCCGCGTACCGCACGTCGTGCACGCTCCTGCCGGTGGTGCGCAGGTCGTTCTCCAGCTTGCCCGCCCGCTGGTGGTCGACCGTGACGGTGGCGAGCCGGTACCGCCGCCGGGTGACCGTGCCCACGGCGTCCAGCGCCTCTCCCACGGCTCCCCCGTAAGCCCGGATCAGCCCGCCGGCGCCGAGCTTCACGCCGCCGTAGTAGCGGGTGACGACGGCGGCGGCGTAGCGCACCTCTCGGCGCATGATCATCTGGAGCATGGGGACGCCGGCGGTTCCGCCCGGCTCCCCGTCGTCACTGGCCTTCTGCACGGAGGCGTCGGCGCCGATCACGTACGCGAAGCAGTTGTGCGTGGCGGTGGGGTGCTCCTTGCGGACCTGTGCGACGAACCGCTGCGCCTCCTCCTCGGTGGCGGCGGGGGCGAGCGCGCAGAGGAAACGCGACCGGTTCACCTCGGTCTCGTGCACGCCCGCGCGGGCGACGGTCCGGTACTCCTCCTGCATCCGCCCACCCTATGCGCCCGTTCGCCGGGGCCGTTAACCCGTGGGTGGGCCCCGGTCCGGCGGGCTGTTCACCCGTTCGTGGGGAATGGCCGGGCGGCACCGTCCGTTGTCCGGGCATGTACGCAGACGATGAGACGGTCCGCAGGATTCTTCAGGATTCGGGCGACACCTGGGCGGTGGTCGGCCTGTCCTCCAACCGTTCCCGGGCGGCCTACGGGGTGGCGGAGGTGCTTCAGCGCTTCGGAAAGAGGGTCGTGCCCGTCCATCCCAAGGCGGAGCCGGTGCACGGCGAGCAGGGTTACGCCTCGCTGGCGGACGTGCCTTTTCCCGTCGACGTGGTGGACGTCTTCGTCAACAGCGAGTCGGCCGGCCCGGTCGCCGACCAGGCTGTCGCCGCCGGCGCGAAGGCTGTCTGGTTCCAGCTCGGAGTGATCGACGAGGAGGCGTTCGCGCGCACCCGCGCGGCCGGGCTCGACATGGTGATGGACCGCTGCCCCGCGATCGAGATACCCCGCCTGGGCCACCGTCCCTGAGGCGTCCGCCTAGGCGTGGTGCCGCGGCCGCCTCCCGGCGGGAAGAATGGGCGCCGTGACACAGCATCCCGCTGTCGGTGCCCGGGCAGGCGACCGGGTCGCGGCTCAGCTGCACCAGCTCGGGGTGGAGCGGGGAGGCGTGCTGCTGGTGCATGCCTCCATGCGCTCCGCCGGAGGCGGCGCCCGGGCGATGGCCCATGCCCTGCGTCAGGCTCTGGGACCGGGGGGCACTCTGGTCGTCCCCTCCTTCACGCCGGAGAACTCGGACACGTCACGCTCCTACCTCGACCGTGTCCGGGGGCTGGATGAGGAGGGGCGCGCGGCTCTGCGGGCGGCCATGCCGCCGTTCGACCGGGCGGCCACGCCCGCGCTCTCCATGGGGCGGCTGGCCGAGACGGTGCGGCTGGCCCCCGGAGCGGTCCGCAGCGGACATCCGCAGACGTCGTTCGTCGCGGTCGGGGAAGCCGCGGCGGCGCTGCTCGCCCGGCACCGCCCGGACTGCCACCTGGGCGAGGACTCCCCTCTCGCCCGGCTGTACGAAGCCGACGCCCAGGTGCTGTTGCTGGGGACGGGCTTCGGCGCCTGCAGCGCCTTCCACCTCGCCGAGTACCGGGTGCCGTCGTCCTCACGCCGCCTCTACCGCTGTGTCGTCGCACAGGACGGCGGGCGCCGGTGGTGGGAGTACGAGGACATCGAGCTGGACGACAGCGACTTCGCTGCTCTTGGGGCGGACTTCGAGGCCGCCGCGCCAGGGCCCGTGCGCAGGGGGCCGGTCGGAGCGGCACCCAGCCGCCTCTTCCGCCTCCGCGCGGCCGTGGACTTCGCCACGGGCTGGCTGGTGCGTCACCGCCGCCGTTCGCGGTGACCGCTCGGAAGCCCCGGACAGTGCGGGCGGTCCGCTCGGCGGGGCGCGTCCCGGCCGGCCGCCTCGGCCTCGTCACGGCCGAGAGGGGCGGCCGGGGGCACGGCCGGAGCCGCGTCGCGGAAGGTGCCCGGATGTTCGGGCGCACCCGGACGGCGGCGGTCGGCGCCCGGCGGTCACCTGGTCTCTCTGCGCACGGCCTCTCCGCGCACGGGCGGGATGGAGACGGCCATGGTCAGCTCGGCGGGCTCGGCGCCGTCGTTGCGGTAACTGTGGGGTACGTGGGCCTCGAACGTCGCCGAGGTGCCGGCGGGTACCGCGTGCGCCCGGCCGTCGACCACCAGGGTCAGTTCGCCCGAGGTGACGTGGAGGAGTTCGACCGTGCCGTCGGGGTGCGGGTCGGAAGCGCTGCTGTCGCCGGGCATCAGGTGCCAGGACCAGAGCTCGATGGGCCCTCTCGCCTCCGTACCGACCAGCAGCGTGGTGGAGCTGCCCGCCTCCGTGGACCACATGCGCACGGCCTTGCTCTCGGGGACGAGTCGCACCTGCGAGCCCTGCTCGTGGTCGAGAAGGGTGGTGATGCTGATGCCGAGGGCGTCCGCGAGCTTCACGGTGGTACCGACGCTCGGATTCGTACGCGCCTGCTCGATCTGGATGATCATGCCCCGGCTGACTCCGGCGCGGGCGGCGAGGGCGTCCAGGGTGAAGCCCCGCTCCCCTCTCCAGCGCTTGAGGTTCCGCGCGAGCGACTGGGTGAGCTGGTCGAGGTCAGACACATTCCGTCCAAAATCCTGGATGAGGAGGTGAGAAGCACTGCACTACGGTGTGGCGCACCGGACCGACGCCCGCACTGTACTGCGGGGCACGTGACGACAGCGCTGTCCGCCCTGGCCACAGGCGGTTCCGGGGGTCTGAGTCACCAGCCTTTTCGATGGCCGGCGGACTCAGGGGCGCGCAGCTCACCGGCACACACCCGCGCCGATCGGGTCGGCTGCCATCCTCCAGAGCGTGGCCGCCGTGGCGCACGGCGCCGCCGTCATGCGACGGGGGGCGCATCGACGCGGTGAAGGTCCAGCGGTTCGCGGCCACGGCCGGCGCCGGGAGCCCGCGATGGGTTGCCCCCTCGGGACGGCGGGCGCGGCTCTCCCCCCGCGGCCTCGATGGGCGAGTCCGTGTCCATGACCTCCGTGCGGCCATAGGCCCACGCTGGGGAGCCACTGCCGTCCGCCGCGGTGGCCGCGGCCCTGGCGGAGCATGTCCGGCGAGCGGCCCACGGGCAGGGCCTACTCCGCCCCGCCACGCACCGGCACGCCGTCGGCGTCGGGGCGCTGGGCCCCCGGCCCGCCGTCCTCCAGCAGGTCCGCCACGGCCCGCAGTTGCTCGGAGGTGACCCCCTCGGGGATCGGCACCGGCGTGGGCGTGCGCAACGGCGGCTGCCAGCCCTTGTCCGGGTCCCAGGTCCGGACGACCCGGGCAGGCGCTCCCGCGACCACCGCGTGGTCGGGGACCTCTCCGCGGACGACGGCGCCCGCCGCGACCACGACGTTGCGGCCGAGTCTCGCGCCCGGCAGGATCACCGCGCCCGTGCCGATCCAGCACCCGGGACCGATGACGACCGGCTCCATGCGCGGCCACTGCCGGCCGACGGGCTCCTCGGGATCGTCGTAACTGTGGTTGGTCGACGTGATGTAGACGTACGGGCCGCAGTACGTGTCCGATCCGATCGACACGGTGGTGTCGGCGACGACGTGGCTGCCGCGGCCCAGCACCACACCGTTGCCGAGCGTCAGCACGGTCTCCGGGCCCAGGTCCAGGTCGGGCATCAGCCCGGCGGTGAGCGTCACCTGTTCGGCGATGATGCAGTGGTCGCCGAGCTCGATCCACCGCTCCCCGAACACCGTGCCCTGCGGGAAGGCCAGCCGCGTCCCCGGTCCGATGCGGCCGAACCGCAGTCTCCCCGGGCGTTGCGCGGTGACCGCTCCGGTCTCCTGGAGCCAGGCCCAGCCCCGGTGGACCGCACCGGTCAGGACACGACGCCTCCATCGCGCCAGGGAGGAGACCGCGTCTCCGTTCCTCGGCACCCGCTCACGGTTCTTCGCCACCCGCTCACGGTAGTCGGCCGGGCGGGCACGGCTCCGCCCGGCGCCTGTGATGTTCACCCCACCCCCCGGGGCTTCCGCGCCGTCCACTACGGTTCCCCTGGCGCCACGGCGCGTGAGCGTGTGTGCACCACATCCGAAGCGAAGGGGCAGGCGATGGCAGAGAAGGCGTTGGTCACCGGCATCGGTGGCAAGGAACCGGACATCGACGCGGACGCCTTCGTCGCGCCGACGTCCGTCGTCGTCGGAGAGGTCTCCCTGGCTCCCGGTTCGAGCGTCTGGTACCAGGCGGTGCTGCGCGCCGACTGCGGTCCGATCTCGCTCGGCCCGGACAGCAACATCCAGGACAACTGCAGCGTGCACACCGATCCGGGTTTCCCCCTGACCGTGGGGGCCCGGGTCTCCGTCGGCCACAACGCCGTGCTGCACGGCTGCGTCATCGAGGACGACGTACTGGTCGGGATGGGCGCCACGGTGCTGAACGGCGCCCGGATCGGAGCGGGTTCACTGGTCGCCGCCCAGGCCCTCGTGCCCCAGGGGATGCAGGTGCCCCCGGGCTCCCTCGTCGCGGGTGTGCCCGCCAAGGTGAAGCGGCAGCTGACCGCCGAGGAACGTGAGGGGATCGCCTTCAACGCGGCGGGCTACGTGGAGCTGGCGAAGGCGCACCGCCAAGCACACGAGGACTGATCCCGCCGGGCGCTCACCGGGGCGCGGCCCCGTCGCCCGACGTCCCCCGCGAGCGCGACCCGCCGGCCCGAACCAACCTGCCGACATCCGCCGGACCCGGACCCGCCGGCCGGAGCCCCCGGGCCCCGGCCGATCAGTCGGCGACCGGCACGGAGTCGGGCTCGGGCGTCCCCGCCGGGGCGCCGGCCGACTGCTCCGCCGCCTTCTTGGCCCTGTTCTTGAGCACCAGCATGGAGACCAGGCCGATCAGCAGGGCGACCACCAGGCCGAGCCAGGAGAAGCGCTTGAGCCACGCCTCGGCGACGACCCCCACCGAGTAGATGACGGCCGTGGTGCCACCCGCCCAGAGAATGCCGCCCAGCACGTTGGCGATGAGGAACTTCCAGTACGGCATGCGCAGGACACCCGCCAGCGGCCCGGCGAAGATCCGGAGCAGTGCGACGAAGCGGCCGAAGAAGACCGCCCACATGCCCCACTTCTCGAAGGACCGCTCGGCCATCGCGATCTGCGCCTCGCCGAAGTGCCCGGGGAATTTCCCACCGAGCCACGCGAGCAGGGGCCGCCCGCCCTTGCGGCCGATGGCGTAGCCGATCGAGTCACCGATGATCGCCCCGGCCGACGCGCAGGCGCCGAGAACGACGGGATCGATGTCGCCGTGCTGGGAGGCGAGGAGCGCCGAACTCACGAGGATGATCTCGCCGGGCAGGGGGATGCCCAGGCTCTCCAGCCCGATGACGACCCCCACCAGCAGGTAGATACTGAGCGCGGGGACGGTCTCGAGCCACTCCTGGACGTGCAACGCCGGTTCCTCCCGTAAACGATCTGCCGCCGCGCACCACGGGGGTGCACGGCGGCAGCCTACCGGGCCGACGGGGCCTGCGGTCGGGGCGCGTGGTGCCGGTGACGGCGGTCAGCGGTCGGGGCGCGTGGTGCCGGTGCCCGCGGTCAGCGGTTGGGGCGCAGGGTCCAGACCACGCTCATCTCGCTCGTCACGGCGCCGTCGGCCCGCCGGATCTCGACCCGGACGGGGAACTCGGGCCGCTTGCCCTCGTCCAGCTCGGCGACGACCTCGGCGGCGGGGCGGCCCAGCGTGGCAGTCGCGGTGAGCGCGCCCATGGCCACCTTCTTGAAGGACATCTCCGTGGTCACGGGCAGCGGGACGGCACGCGCCAACTGGTTACCGAACGCGGCGACGACGACGGCCCCGCTCGCGGACTCGGCCAGCGTGAACATCGCACCGGCGTGCGGCCCGCCGAGGTGGTTGTGGTAGGCCGCCTGATCGGGGAACGAGAGGACAGCGCGCTCGGCGGTGGTCTCCAGGTATTCGAGGTTGAGGGTGCGGACCATCGGAACGCTCGCGGACAGCATCTCGCCGACCGTCATCTGTTCGGTGCTCATGAGCCGGATGTTACTAGCCAGTAGCAGTCCTTGACCATCCCCTCACAGGGGCGGCCGTGGCAGCGGGCGTCCGCCCCCTCTATGGTTACTGGCCATGTGGCCAGGACAGCAGCCGCCCGGGGGCGAGCAGAACCCGCAGGACCAGAACCAGAACCCGTACCAGCAGCCGGGGTACCAGCAGCCGAATCCCTACCAGCAGCCGGGATACCAGCAGCCTGGGCACCAGCAGCCGGGTTATCAGCAGGGGCAGGAACAGGGGTACCAGCAGCCCAACCCGTACCAGCAGCCCACCGTTCCCCAGTACTCCGTGCCGGGCCCGCCCGGTGGACCGCGGCCGGACGACCGGAGGAGGACGACGATCGTCGCGATCGTCGCCGCCACCGCGGTCGTGGTGACAGCCGTCGTCACCGGTGTCGTCGTCATGAACAAGCGGGACGGCGACAAGGGTGGCTCGGACGTCGCCGACGGCAAGAAGTCCTCGCCCTCCGCGAAGCCCTCCGACACCTCCTCGTCGCCCGCCGCGAACCCGCGCGGTGGCGAGGAGGCCGCACCCTTGGTTCCGGGCTGGAAGGTGGTGACCAACCCGAAGTGGGGCACGCGGTTCGACGTGCCCGGTGACTGGGAGGTCGCCGGAAGCGGTGTGTTCTCCGGTTTCGAGGACGTGAAGAACCCGACCGGTACGCCGGCCGCCGGCTTCACCGCACCGGCCTACTACAAGAGCAAGTGGTGCGTCGACGACGTCGACAAGGACGGTTCCAAGGAGGACACCGGCCTCGCGGGCGTCGGCACCAAGGGCGCCCAGGGCGCCAAGAGCACGGACGAGGCCGCCGCCAACGAAGCCGCCAACTGGGTATGGGCCGCCTACGCCCAGGAGGACCCCAAGGAGAAGGTCAAGATCGGCAAGGCCACTCCGTACACGACCACGTCGGGTCTGTCCGGCAGCGTCGCGACGGCCACGGCCACGGGTCTGGCCAAGAAGAACAAGTGCGACACCGACGGCAAGTCGACGGCGTTCAGCTTCAGGAACGCCAAGGGCGAGTACTCGACCTGGGTCCTCTACGCCAACGCCGGTGTGGACGACGAACTCCCGGACGCCACGATCCAGAAGATCCTCAGCACGGTGCGGCTGGCGGAGAGCACCTCCTGACCCCTGACGGTCCTGAGCTGGTGAATCCATTTGGCAGGGCGGGGTGCGGGCGGGGATAGTCCCCTGGTGACTTCCGCCCACTCCGCCCCGCCCAGCGCCTCCCGCACCCCGGGGGCCGGCCGCAACTACGCTCTGCTGACAGCCGCCGCGGTCATCACGGGCCTGGGTACCCATGGTGCGCTGATCGCGGCGGCCTTCGCGGTCCTGGAGTCGGGCGGCGACGCCGGTGACGTGGGACTGGTCGCCGCCGCCCGCACCGCGCCCCTGGTGCTCTTCCTGCTGGTGGGTGGCGCGATCGCGGACCGCATGCCGCGTCACCGCGTGATGGTGGCGGCGAACGCCCTCAACTGCGTCTCCCAGGCGGCGTTCGCCTGGCTGGTCCTGACCGGTGACGCCCGCCTGTGGCAGATGATGCTGCTGACCGCCCTGTGCGGCACCGGCCAGGCCTTCTTCAATCCGGCTGCCGAGGGCATGCTCATGTCCAGCGTCACCGGCGAGAACGCCGCCCGCGCCTTCGCCTTCTTCCGCATGTCCATGCACGGTGCGGCGATCGGTGGCGCGGCGCTCGGAGGCGCCATGATCGCGGCGATGGATCCGGGCTGGGTGCTCGCGGTCGACGCGGCGGCGTTCGCCGTCGCCGGCGTGCTGCGCGCGTTCCTCGACGTCGGCCACATACCCGACCGGGCGCCGGGAGGCGGGCTGCTCGCCGACATGCGCGACGGCTGGCGGGAGGTCGTGGGCCGGCCCTGGCTCTGGGCCGTCGTCCTGCAGTTCTCCGTGGTGGTGGCCGTCGTCGGGGCCGCCGAGGCGGTGTACGGGCCGCTCGTGGCCCGGGACGAGCTGGGCGGCGCGCGCCCCTGGGGGCTCGCGCTCGCCGCGTTCGGGGTCGGCACCCTGGGCGGGGCGCTGCTGATGACGCGGTGGAAGCCGCGTCGGCTGCTGCTGGCCGGGACCCTGTGCGTCTTCCCGCTGGCGCTGCCGTCGGCGGGGCTCGCGGTCCCGCTGCCGGTGGGCGCGCTCTGCGGTGTGATGTTCGTGACCGGGGTCGCCATCGAGGTGTTCGGGGTGTCCTGGATGACCGCCCTGCACCAGGAGATCCCGGAGGAGAAGCTGTCCCGGGTCTCGGCGTACGACTGGTTCGGTTCGGTGGCGATGGTGCCGCTGGCCACGGCGGCGGCCGGCCCGGTGGAGACGCTGGTCGGCCGGAGCCAGGCCCTGTGGGGCTGTGCCGCGCTGATCGTGCTGGTGACGGCGGGCGTGCTGCTCGTCCCGGACGTACGCAACCTCACCCGTCGCACCACCGGTGTGAAGGCGGGCGGCGGCACCGCCGTGCCCGCTGCGGCGGGCCCGGTTTCAGCCGATGCCGAAAGCTCCGTCCGGGGGCTCGGGTGAGCCGACCGCCTCGGTGTCCCGCACGGGCCGCGCGGCTCCGGTGAGCCGGGCGAGCGACACACCGTGCTGGACCCTGGCGGGGAAGGCGTCGGCGGCGCACGCCCTGGTCAGACCGGCGATGTCCAAGGGCCGGCGCGAGGCGACGAGCACGGTGTTGCCGAACCGCCGGCCGCGCAGGACCGCCGGTTCGGCGATCAGCGCGAGCTCCTCGAAGACGGCGCCGAAGGTGGCGAGCTGGGAGCGCAGGAAGCCGAAAGGCGCGCTGTCGGCCAGGTTGGCCGCGTAGACCCCCCCGGCCCGGAGGACCCTCCCGGCCTCGCGCGCGTACTCGACGGACGTCAGGTGCGCCGGCACCCGCGACCCGCCGAAGACGTCGGCGATCAGGAGGTCGGCCGACGCGGCTGGTGCGCGCTCCAGCCAGGCCCGGGCGTCGGCCCCGTGCACGGTGATCCCGGCTCCCCCGGGCAGGGGCAGGTGTTCCCCGACGAGTTCGGCGAGTCCCCGGTCCGCCTCGGCGACCTCCTGCCGGGAACCGGGGCGGGTCGCCGCGACGTAGCGGGGCAGGGTGAGGGCCCCACCCCCGAGGTGCACGGCGTCCAGGGGCGCGCCCGGGTCCGCCGCCCCGTCCACGACGTGCGCGAGCCGCCGCGCGTACTCGAATTCGAGGTACTCCGGGTCGTCGAGGTCGACGTACGACTGCGGGGCCCCGTCGACCGTGAGCAGCCAGGCCCGTGCGCGGTCCACGTCGGGCATCAGGCGGGCGGTCCCGAAGTCGGTGTCGCGGAGGACGGGTATGGGATCGTTCACGGCCCCATTGTTCCCTGTCCCGGGGGCGGGCCGGCCCCGGGCGGGAAGGTCCCGGGGCGGCCGGGCGCGACGGGGCCCCGGCGTGCCCGCCCCTCGGTAG
>NZ_JBEXWB010000178.1:0-12525 GCF_040629645.1 Streptomyces sp. NPDC005899
GGCGCGTCCCGCACGCCCCTGCGCCGCCGCGCGGCGGCCCGGTACGCGCCCCTGACCGGAGCGGGCCCGCGATCCGGTTCCGGTGGCCCGGCCAACGGGTGCTCCCCTGCGCCGTTCGTGCGAAAGAGCGCCTCGGCCCGCGCGTGCGGACGAGAAGAGGAGGGCCCTCGCCCTTGGATGGGCGGCGGTGGTGCAGCAGAGCGATCCGCAAACGAGGTCCTGGTCCAGGGACGTCCCGGAGGTGCCGCATGACCGGCCTTCAGCTGTCGGTCGTCGTGCCCTGCTTCAACGAGGCCGAGGGCATCGGGGCCTTCCACGCGACCCTGGTCGCCGTCCTGGACGGACTCGGCGAGACCTTCGAGATCTGCTACGTGGACGACGGCAGCACCGATCGCACCCGCCTGCTCCTCAACTCGTTCGCCGTACGGGACGTGCGGACCCGCTACACGGCGTTCAGCCGTAACTTCGGCAAGGAAGCCGCCATGCTCGCCGGTCTGCGCATGTCCCGGGGCCGGGCGGTGGTGATCATGGATGCCGACCTCCAGCACCCGCCGGAGCTCATCCCCCGCATGCTCGAGCTGCACCGCCACGGCTACGACCAGGTCATCCCGCGCCGCGACCGGTCCGGTGAGGGCGTGGTCCGCAGCGCGCTCAGCCACGCCTACTACGCGGTGGTCCGCCGTTGCGTGGACGTGCAGCTCCTCGACGGCTCGGGGGACTTCCGGCTGCTGTCCCGCCGGGCGGTGGAGAGCGTGCTGTCCCTCCCGGAGAGCAACCGCTTCTCGAAGGGCATCTTCTCCTGGATCGGTTTCGACACGGTGAGCTTCCGCTACCGCAACAGCGAGCGTGTCGCCGGGCGGTCGAAGTGGGGAAGCAGGCGGTTGCTGAACTACGGGATCGACGGGCTCCTGTCGTTCAACAACCGCCCGCTCCGTCTGGCCATCTACACCGGCTTCTGGGTCTTCCTGTCGGCCCTTGCCTACGCCATGTGGACCGTGGCCACCGTGGTCCTGCACGGGGCGGACACCCCCGGTTACGCCACCCTGCTCACCGCGGTGGTGGCCCTCAGCGGAATCCAGCTGGTCACGCTCGGCGTCATCGGCGAATACGTGGGGCGCATCTACCACGAGGCCAAGCACCGCCCGCCCTACGTGGTGCGGGAGACGGACGAGAACTGCCCGGCTCCCCCGGACGCCCCTCCTCCCCCGACGCCGGGCGAGCCGGACGATCCGGCGGGCGCGCGGATCCGCACCGCGCGCCAGTTCGCCGCCTTCGTCCTGGTGGGCTGTGTGAACACGGCCGTGTACCTCGGCGTGTACGCCGTCCTGAACCGCCGGATCCCCTACCTGTCCGCTCACGTCCTCGGCTACGCGGTCGCCATCGTCTGCTCGTTCCTGCTCAACTCCTACGTCACCTGCCGCACCAGGCCGACGTGGCACGCGTTCGTGCGCTACCCCCTGTCGAGCGCGGTCAACATCGTGGCGTCGGGCGCGCTCCTGTACGGGGCGGTCAGCGGCCTCGGCATGGACAAGAACGTGGCCGCCCTCGCCGCCGGGGTGCTCGTCACCCCGGTGTCCTTCCTGCTGGCCCGGTGGGCGATCATGTCGGGCCGCCGGCCGGCCCCCTCACCTGGGGCGGCCGCCCGGCGCGCGGAACCGCCCGTGGGCGAGCCGGTACACGGCCGCCCCCTCCCCTCACCCGAGGAACGGTGAACTCGGTGCCGGACAGCACACCGGAGTCCTCGGTCCCCGAGCGGCCGGACGGCACGCGACGGCGGGAGGCGGACAGTGGCCGGAACGAGCCGGGTCCGGACCCCCGGCCGCGCGCCCGGACCTCCGTCCGGCTGATCGCGCTGTCCCTGCCGCCGCTGGCCCTGCTCGCCGCGGCGGCGTGGTTCGGCCGCTCGGTGCGGCCGGGCGCGGACGACTGGTGCTTCCTCCCCCTGGTACGGGACGAGGGCGTCACCGGCATCGTCCACCGGTTCTACTCCGAGGACAACGGCCGTGTCGCCAACGCGGTCCTGGTCGGCGCCTACGCGAAGTTCCAGGTCGCCGGCCACCAGTGGTTCGGCGCGGTCAGCGGCGTGCTGACGCTCGCGGTGCTGTGGGCCCTGACGGTCCTCGTGCTGCGGCGCGTCCGGCTCACCGTGCCACGCGGGCTGCCGCTGCTGGTCGCGGCGATGTCGACCGCCCTGTTCCTGTTCGTCACCCCCAACACCTACAAGACGTTCTACTGGCCCGCCGCGTCGGTCTCGCACACGATGCCGCCGGTGCTGGCCTGCGCCGCGCTGCTCCCGTTCCTGGCCGCCCGCTCACGCCGGGGCAGGAGTGCGGCCGTGGCATGCGTCCTCGCGGCCGGCCTCGTGCTCGGCACCCTGTCCGAGGAGACCGCGATCGTCGTGACGGTGCTCCTGGTCACCGCGCTCCTGCTCAGCGGCCGTGCCCCCACGGGGCCCGGCCGCCGCTTCGTGCGCCTGTGGTGCGCGGCGGGGGTCGCCGGGGTGGTGGCCGGGGCCCTGGTGCTGCTCACCTCGCCCGGCTCGAACGCGCGGCGGGAACGCTTCGGGGCGGGCAGGGCGTCGCTGGTGGCACCGGAGTCCCTCGCCGCGTCGCTGCGCGGGTTCGCGGAGATCGCCCACTCGGTCCTCACCACGTGGAGTTACGCCGGGGCGGTGGCCGTGGGGGTGCTCCTGGGCCTGCTGTGCAGGCGGCCGGACGGCGACCCGCCCACCCTGCCCGCCAGGTGGCCGTCGGCGGTCTGTGCCGGAGCGGCCGCGCTCCTCGTGTCCGGCTACCTCTGCACGGTCATCACCTACCCGGTCTTCCAGGACCGGGTGAGCTCCCCCGGTGCCGGCCGGCTGTGGAACGACTACCTCCTGGCTTACGTGGCCCTGCTCGTCGGCGCCGGGGCGCTGCTGGGCGTGGCCGCCCGCCGGAGGGCGCGGTGGACCGCGCCCCTGCGGGCCGTGTGCGCGGTGCTCTGCGTCCTGGCCTGCTTCGGCCCGGCCGTCGCGTTGCTCGGCCTCGACACGGACCTGCGGGAGCGGGCGACGAGGTGGGACGCCCAGGACCGGCGGTTGCGCGAGGGGGCGGACACCGGCGCCAGGGTGCTCCCGTACGAACGGCTGGTCATCAGCCAGATGCTGGAGCCGTTCAGCCGGCAGGGGCGCTCCTACTGGCCCGGAGGGTGCGTCGCCGACTACTACCGGATCGAGCGCGTCACCGACGCCACCCGCCCGTCCGCCCGGCCGTAGGGCGGCACGAGCGGCCCGCGCGCCGGGCTGCCTCGGGCGCGAGCCGTCCGACGCGCCGCGCGCATCGACGCTTCCGGTCACGACCAGCCCCGAGCATGGCGAAGGCCGGTCTCGGATTTCTCCGAAACCGGCCTTGACCTGCGACTGTCTCCAGTCGGGACGACAGGATTTGAACCTGCGACCCCTTGACCCCCAGTCAAGTGCGCTACCAAGCTGCGCCACGTCCCGATGCGATTCCCCCCGGACTTACCGGGTGGCCGCGCAGGACAAACATTACCTCACTCCGCGGGCCGCATCGACGTCCGCATCCGCTGGGCGCGGGTCGCCAGTCCTTCGGCACCGCAGGCCGTGGCGAGCTTCTGGGCGCGGGCGAGTTCCCTCCGCGAACGGCTCGCCACCCCGTACTCGAAGCGGGCCGCCGCGTGCTCGTACGCGGACGACGACGCCTCGAGGTGCCGTACTGCCTCCGCCAGCAGGCGCGTGGCTTCCTCGGGCGGGGCGAACAGGGCCACGCAGCGCAGGGCTTCACCGATCGCGGTGTCGGTGCCGAAGCGTTCGGCGTGGATCCGGGCGCGGTCGGCCAGCTGGGCCGCCCGCGACCGGTCGGTGTCGGCCAGGGCGCGGGCGAGGTCGCCGGTCCACGGCGCCCAGACACCGTTGAACCGGCCCCTCGGCTCGAGGGCCGCACCGGCCGCCTCGAGTTCGGCCACGGCTTCCTCGGTACGGCCCTCGGCCAGCAGCAGCCGGCCGCGGATGCACGGGGCGTCCGGCAGGACCATGGCGCTGGGATACGGCGGCCCGAAGGAGTACCGGTCGGCGACGAGCCTGGCCTCCGCGGTCCTCCCGCGGGCGATCAGGGTGTCGACGAGCAGGCAGGTGGCGTCCCAGTGGACGGGCAGGCCGCTGCCGACCCGGTCGGCGAGCCGCAACCCCTCGCGCAGGAAGCCCTCCGCCTCGGCGAGACGGCCGCGCCGGCGGTGCACCAGCCCCAGGAGGGTGTGGGCGAAAGCGAGGTGCGCCCCGCTCCAGCCGGAGATCTCGAAGGCGCGGACGGCTTCGCCGAAGAGTTCCTCGGCGCGGTCGAGCTGGTCGGTGAACGCGTAGGTGATACCCACCATCGCGGGCAGTTCGAAGCCCCACTCGGTGTCGGTCCAGCTCAGCCCGCGTGCGGGCCGGCCGTTCACGAGCGCCCGTTCGCAGAGGTCCACGACGAGTTGGGCGTCCTCCCCGCGGAGCATGGCGTCGAAGGCCCGGAGGGTGAGCAGGGCGCGTTCGGCGTTGTCACGGCCCTTGAGGTGGCCGGCGTTGCGGGTGAGCCGGGCCGAACGCGCGGGGCCGTCGTCCTCGGCGGCCTGCATCCCCTCCCAGAGGAAGTGCGCCGCCTGCAGCCTCATCAGCCCGGGACCGGGAGCCGTACGGGCGGCCTCGGCGGCGAGCGAGAGCGCCGCCTCCTTGAGCTGGTTGTTGTGGGACAGGGCGGCGGCCAGCCGGAAGGTGGCGTCGACCCGCAGCGTCTCGTCGAGCCCGGGGGTGTCGAGGGCGGCGCGCAGGTGCTGGACCGTGGTGGGCGGTGAGCTCAGCAGCGTGGCGCAGCCGAGTTCGTACAGCAGGGCGGCCCTGTCGTGGGGGCGCGGCGGCTCCTGCAGGGCGCGTTCGAGGCAGCGCCTGGCCGCTTCCGGGGCGCCGACCGCGAGGTGCTGGCCCGCCGCCTCACGGAGCTGGGCGACCACCTCCTGGTCGTCGTCCGGGTGCACCTCCAGGAGGTGGCGGGAGGCGGCGGCCGCTCCGAGTCCGGCCTCGGTGATGGCCCAGGCCGCCCGCCCGTGGAAGGCGGTGCGCGTGGCGGGCGGGATGGAGCGGTAGACGGCGGAGGCGATCAGCGGGTGGACGAACTCCAGCGGGTCGAAGCCGCTGACGATGCGGGCGTCGCGCAGCCGCGCCGTGCAGTCGGCGGCCTCGGCCGGGCTCATCCCGGCGAGGTTGGCGGCGAGTTCCTGCGAGATCTCGGTGCCGAGCACGGCCGCGGCCCAGGCGAAGCGGTTGGCGTTGGTACCGAGCCGTTCGAGGCGGGCGACGAGGCCGCTGCCCCGTGCCGACGCCCCGAGTTCGCGCAGCAGCCCGGCCGACTCCTCGACCGGGGGCAGTTCGCGGTCCTGCGCCTTGGCGACCAGCTCGACCGCCTCGTACGGGTTGCCGCCGGTGACGGCCCACACCTCGCGGCAGAACGGGTCGTCGGCGTGCTCCCCGAGGGCGGCCCGCACGAGCTCCGCCGTGGCGTCGGGGGTGAGGGCACGCAGGGCGACCCGGACGAGGGCCGGGTGGCCCGCGAGGCCGCCGTCGTGCGGGGAACGGCCCACTTCCCAGTCGGCGTTGCGGTCGGCGAGCTCCTGGGGCCGGTGGGCCTGGACGACCAGTAAGGGCAGTTCCGACAGGCGTGCCGTGAAGCCGGCGAGCCAGGCGAGCGATTCGCCGTCCGCCCAGTGCGCGTCGTCCACCATGAGGAGCAGCGGCCGGTGGCTGAGACGGGAGGCGAGCCGGGAGACGACGTGGTCGAGGCCGTCCCTGACGCCCTGGGGGTCGGGCTGCGGGCCGGTGGGTTCGGCCAGCCCCAGCGCGGGGGCGGTGATCTCGAACCAGTCGCCGAACAGCGCTCTGGCCTCGTCGGCGGGGAACTGGTCCAGCGCGGGCTGCAGGAGCTGGCGTACGACGTGGAACGGTACGGACGTCACCGTCTCGCCGCCGCGTGCCGACCAGACCGTGCAGCGGTCGGCGGCCATGGCCTGGATCTCGCCGAGCAGGGCGGTCTTGCCGATGCCCGCCTCGCCGCTGAAGACCAGCAGCCCGCCGGTCGCTTGCCCGCCGCAGAGGGCGTCCACCGCCTGTGCGGCGGCGGCGAGTTCCGGTTCGCGCTCGTACAACGGCCGGGACGGCTTCATGCCTCCCCTTCCCAAGGTGGTTGCGGAGGTCTCCGAGCCTAGTCGTGCGCGGGTGCCCAGGGACAGGGTTCACGGGGTTCGCCGCAGGTGCGAGGCACAATCGGAGGGTGGACGAATCTCGCAGGGACCGCGACGGGGAAGGGCGGGCGCGCAACGCGCGCCCCCGCGACGGGCTGGGCCGCCCCCTGCCTTACGGGGCTCCGGGCGTGGAGCGCCAGCCCGAGGGCGTGGTGCGCTCCCCCGACGAGACGGTGCGCGAGGCCCAGCGGCTGCTCGACGCCGGTATGCCGTTCCACGCGCACGAGGTGTTCGAGGACGCCTGGAAGTCGGGACCGGACGCGGAGAGGGAGTTGTGGCGGGGCCTCGCCCAGATGGCGGTGGGGCTCACCCACTCCGCCCGGGGCAACACGGCGGGTGGCGCGAGGCTGCTCCGGCGGGGGGCCGCCGCGCTGGAGCCCTTCCGGAGGGCGGAGCCGCACGGGATCGCGGTGGGCGGGCTGATCCTCTGGGCGCGGGAGCTGGCGGGCCGGGTGGAGGACGCCGGGCAGGCGGCCGGAGGCGGGCACGTGGTGGACGCCGCGGCGGAGGCGCCCCGGCTGCGGCCTGGGGCCCACCTCGGGTAACGGCCTTGACTACGATAGGTTTTGCTCTTTCCTGACGCCCGTCACGCCTCCCGTGTCAGGTGCTGCCCTCGAAACCACTCGCTCAGGAGACGAACGCCTCGATGACCGACATCGTCAACGGCCTCGGCCGTGCCACCGCGTACGGGGCCCTCGGCGTCGTACTGCTCGTCCTCGGCATATTTCTGATCGACGCCCTGACCCCCGGCAAGCTCGGCCGCCAGATCTGGGAGGAGCGCAACCGCAACGCCGCCCTGCTGCTCAGCTCCGCGCTGCTGGGCATCGGTGGCATCGTCTTCACGTCGATCTGGACGACCTACGACGACTTCGGCAAGGGCCTTGCGTCGACCGCCGCGTTCGGGCTGCTCGGCCTGGTCATGATGGCGGTGGCGTTCCTGGTCGTGGACCTGGTCACGCCGGGGAGGCTCGGCGCGACACTGGTGGAGCAGGAGCCCCATCCGGCGGTCTGGGTGACGGCGTGCTGCAATCTGGCGGTGGCCGCGGTCGTCTCGGCCTCGATCGCCTGACCGCACGCCGGCCACTCGCCTCACCGCACCCGGGCCGGCCCCCGGCCGCGTGTGGCATGATCGGACCGGGCGTTCCTCCCCGCCCGGCGGTCTGCGGGACGCGCAGCTACTACGATCCGGCGTCATGACCACTTCTGACCAGGACCAGGACCGGCAGCCCGAGGACATAGCGGAGCCCACGGCCGCGGAACGCAGGCTGACGCCCCGACAGGCGCGGCGCCTGCGGGTCGCCCTCTCCTCGGTGGGCATGGCGGTGACGGGCGTCGTCCTGGCCCTGCGTATCGCCAGCCGGTCGTCGGTGCTGGTGGTCGGGGTGTACGGGCTCGCGCTCATCCTCTGCGGAGTGGTGATCGAGCTGAGCAGGAACGGCCGGACGCGCCTCGGCAGCTGGCTGCTGGGCATCGGCCTGGTGGCGGCCGTCGGCGCGGACTGGCTGCTCATCCCCTAGCGGGGGCGGCCGGGCCCGGCGGCGGCCGCCGCTCAGCGGCCCGGAACGGTGACCCGTACGGGCGGGCCGTGCGGATCGACGTGATCCAGCCACTCCGCCGCCAGGTGGAACGGCCGGCCGGGGACGGCCGGGAGCAGGAGCCGCTGCCGGTGCAGTTCACGGGCGCCCTGGCTGACGAGGAGCAGCGGCCGGGGCAGCCGCCGTGCGGTACGCAGCACGAACCGGCCCCCCGCGGGCCGTTCACCGTAGGGGCCCGTCACGTTGGGCGCGATCCACCGCAGGGGCGGCTCCACCACGACGGGGCGCCCGGGTGCCGTGGGCAGGTCGGTGCCGGCCAGGTGGCGCAGGACGGGCACGGCGACGGCGCGGCCCTCCATGGCGGCGAAGTCCGCCCGCTCCACGGCGTGCAGCAGATTTCCCGCGGCGAAGACTCCGGGCCGCGAGGTGCGGAGGGCGGGGTCGTGGGCGGGTCCCCGGGTGCCCGGGTCGAGGACGAGGCCGGCCCGCCGGGCCAGCTCGTGGTCGGGGACGAAGTCGCCGGTGAGGACGACGGTGTCGCAGCGCAGGGTGGTGGAGCGGCCGTCGTCGTGGCGCAGCTCCACCCCGGAGAGCCGGGGCCTGCCCCGCAGGGCGGTGACGGTGGCTCCGGTGAGCAGCGGAAGGCCGGGGTGACGGACCCGGAGCGGGGTGGACGGCCGGTCGGTGACCATGGCGACGACCTGGGCGCCGGCGGCGCGCAGGGTGGCGACGGCCGCGTGGGCGACGGGCTCGTCACCGACGACGACCGCCCGCCTCCCGACCCGCCGGCCGTGGAGGTGGACGGCCTGCTGGAGTTCCCCCGTGGTGTAGACGCCCGCGGGCCGGGTGCCGGGGATCAGCCGGGCGCTGCGCGGGCGTTCACGGGCTCCGGTGGCGAGGACGACGGCGGTGGCCGTGATCCGTTCCAGCCCGGCCGGTCCGGTGGTGTCGGCGGTACGGGGCCCCGCCCAGCCGGTGACGGTGACTCCGGTGCGCAGGACGGCGCCCGCGCGCAGGGCCGCGGCGACGAGCTGCCGGGCGTACGCGGGCCCGCTCGTCCCGCCCCGGGCGTAGGTCCGCGCGGATGGGCCGAGCGGCCGCGCCGCCGCGCGGCCGGTGCCGAATCCGCCGTGGAGGCAGTGGCGGGGGATCCCGCCGGCCTCGGACTCGCGTTCCAGGATCTCGATGTGCCCCGCGCCGGCCGCGGCGAGCTCCGCCCCGGCGGCGAGGCCCGCGGGGCCCGCCCCGACGATCAGGACGTCGACCTGGCGTTCGGTCCGGGTCATGTGCGATCCCCCTCGAACAGGGCACGGAGTGCCGCGCCGCAGTAGAAGCCCTGGCACCGGCCGCCGCGGGCACGGGTGCGGCGCCGCAGGCCGTCCGTGGAGTGCGGTGGGAGGGTGGCGGCGAGCGCGTCGCGGATCTCGCCCAGGGTGACGTGCTCGCAGTGGCAGACGATCGTGCCGTACGCCGGGTCGCGTGCGATGAGGTCCGCCCTCAGGTATGGCCTCGGGAAGGCTTCGCCGAGGTTCGGCATGGTGACGTCCGGCAGCTCGTGCCGGGTGCCGAGTCGCAGGCCGATGCCTTCGAGGAGTCCGGTGACGTGCCGGGCGATCGCCATGGAGGCGGTGAGGCCGGTGGACCGGATGCCGCCGACGGTGACGTACCGCCGGCCGGGGTGCTCCCGGATGCGGTAGTCCTCCTGCCCCGTGGCCGCGCGCAGTCCCGCGTAGACGGCGGTGACCTCCTCGTCGAGGAGCGCGGGCAGGATGCGGCGGCCCTTCTCCCGCAGGAGCCGCAGGCCTTCGGCGGTGGAGCCGGTGGCCGTCTTGTCGTCGAGCTCCTCGGCGGTGGGTCCCAGCAGCACGTTGCCGAACACGGTCGGTGCGACCAGGACGCCCTTGCCGGCCGCGGTGGGGACCGGCAGCAGGATGTGGTCGACGAGGCCGCGGGCGAGCTTGTCGAAGACGATGAGCTGGCCGCGGCGCGGGGTGACGGTGAACTCCTCGTGGCCGAGGAGCCTGTCGATCTCGTCGGCGTACAGCCCGGCCGCGTTGACCAGGTACCGCGTGCGCAGCGGGCCGCGCGAGGTGCCGAGCGTGTGGCCCTCCGGGTCACCGCTGACGCCCGTGACCCGGCAGTTGAGGTGCAGGTGGACGCCGGCACGCACGGCCTGGGTGGCGAAGGCGAGCGGTGGGGTCCAGGGGCAGACGATGCTCTCGTCGGGGATGTCGAGCGCGCCGAGTGCGCCCGGACCGAGGTGCGGTTCGCGCGCGCGCAGTTCGTCCGCGCCGATGACGCGGGCCGCGTGGTAGCCGTTGCGCGCGGCTTTGGCCAGGAGCGCGGGCAGTTCCGCGAGCTGCTCGTCGTCCCAGGCCACGAGGAGGGCGCCGACCCGCTCGACGGGGATGCCGGTCCGGGCCGCGTACGCGGCGAGCTGCTCCCGGCCCTCGCGTACGAGCCGGGACTCCAGTGAGCCGGGCACGGCGTCGAAACCGGTGTGCAGGATGGCGGTGTTGGCCTTCGACGTGCCCTCGCCGACGTCGTCGGACGCTTCCACCAGTGCGGTGCGCAGGCGGTATCCGGCCAGTTCGCGGGCGATGGCCGCCCCGACGACACCGGCCCCCACGACCGTGACGTCGTACGTGCCGGCGCCGTCGGCGCCGTCCGGTCCGCCGTCCGTGGCGAGCGGCCCGGACGTGGTGACCGTGGGCGTCATGTGCGCTCCAGCAGGGTGTCCACGGCCGTCCGGAAGCGCGCGAGGCGCTCGGCGGCCTCGTCCGGGCCGATCCGGGGCTCGTAGACGGCCGAGGGCCGCCACCGCGGTGTCACCTGCCGGGGCGACAGGCGCGGGTCCAGACCGAGCCGGGCGACCGCGCCGGCGCCGAGCGCCGTCACGTCGGGCAGCGCGGAGACCTCGACGGGGCGTTGCAGGAGGTCCGCCTGCGTCTGCATGAGCAGGGCGGAGCGGGTGAGGCCGCCGTCGACGCGCAGGGTGGCGAGGGGCCGGCCGAGGTCGGCCGCCACGGCGTCGGCCAGGGCGACGACCTGCGCCGCGATGCCCTCGCACAGGGCTCGCACCAGATGGCCGGCCGCGGTGTCGAGGCCCAGGCCGGTCACCGAGCCGCGGGCGTCGGCGCGCCACCAGGGGGCGGCGAGGCCCGCGAGCGCCGGGACGAACACGACTCCGCCCGTGTCCGGGACCGTCGACCCCACCGGGTCGAGGTCGGCGGCACCGGAGATCACGCCCAGGTCGGAGAGCCACCGTACGGCGGAGGCGGCCGTGTAGACCTGTCCGTCGAGGCAGTAGTCGGTGCGTCCGCCGATCCGCCAGGCGACGCAGCTCACCAGACCTCGGGAGCTGATGCGTGGGCTGCTCCCCGTCTGGGCGAGCAGGAAGGCACCCGTGCCGTACGTGCACTTGGCCTGCCCGGGTTCGAGGGCGCCCTGGGCCAGCAGGGCGGCCTGCTGATCGACGATGAGGCCGGTCACCGGTACCTCCCCGCCGAACGCGGTGGTGGTGCCGACGGGTCCGGCGCAGTCGACCACGGTGGGCAGCCGCTCGTCGGACAGGCCGAAGATGTCCAGGGCGGCGGCCGACCAGCCGACCTCCCGCAGGCCGAGGAGCTGGGTACGTCCCGCGGTGGCCGCGTCGGTGACGAAGGCCCCGGTCAGCCGGTGGACCAACCAGGCGTCGCTGGTGGTCACCACCCCCTCCCGGGTCACCTCACGGCGGATCCAGGCCATCTTGGGTGCGGCGAAGTAGGGGTCGAGCGGCAGCCCGGTCAGAGCCCGCAACTCCTCGCCGTACGCCCCGAGCCCGGCGCACACGCCCTCCGCCCGCCGGTCCTGCCAGACGACGGCGTCGGTGAGTGGGCGGCCGGTCGCGGGGTCCCAGGCCAGGACCGTCTCACCCTGGTTCGCCAGACCGACCGCCACGACGGGCTCGGCCGCCGCGGCCACGGCCTGCCGGCCGGCGTCCAGCACGGAGCCGAGCAGTTCGGCGGGATCCGCCTCGACCGTCCCTCCGGCGCCGTACCGGGGACGGACGGGAGCGGAACCGGAACCGATCACACCGCGTTCGGGACAGATCACCAGGGCCTTCGTACCGGACGTGCCCTGGTCGACGGCGAGTACGGCGCCTGTCATCGACACTCCCGTCGTGCGGTCCGCCCGCGGCGGGCTGACACATGATCATCCGGTTCCGGTCTCCACAGTCGTGCAGTCCAGCCGTTGCGTCAACCCTCGCCCCGACTTCCCGCCCGAGGGCCCTGCTGACGCTCAACGTCCGGCGGATGGGGCCAACTTGCGGAAGATCCGCAAAGTCGCCGGATCGCGCCTGCCCGGCGCCTACACTCACCGCCGAGCAACCAACCGGACGCTTGACGGCAGTTCACGGCCCGAGCTGTCCCAACCCCCCACGTCCTTGAGGATCCATGACGCACAGATCATGCCGCGTGCCGTTCGGTCCGGCACCCCGCTCCGTCGCCGCCGGCCGTCCGGGGACGGGGCACACCGATGGCAACCAGTGACTTCCGGCCGGTCTACCATCCGGCCGGCCACGACCACGCGTTACGCACGGCGCTCCAGGACCTGCGCACCGGCCGCTGGCTCTCGATGCGCGACCTGCTGGAGAGCACCCCGGACTGGGCGCTGTGGACCCAGCGCACCCAGGTGCTCGCGTCCGTCGCGGCGGGTTCCGACGCCGTGCGGGCCTGGCTGG
>NZ_JBEXWB010000179.1:0-12524 GCF_040629645.1 Streptomyces sp. NPDC005899
CGCGCGGCCGCGCAGCCGCCGGTGGACCGCGACGCGGCGCCGGCGGGCGGTCGGTGGCGGGCGGTCGGTGGCGGGCCCGAAAAAAAATGGTTGCCAGAAGGACACCATCGGGGGCGTGACCCTCCGAACGCGGGGTACCGGAGTGCATGGGCCGGTTACGGCCACGGCGCGCACAAAGTCGGGACAGGCCGTCCTGCCTCGATTCCGTTCCGGTCGGGGTGTATGGGCGGCGCAATTGTCGGGCCAACTCGACCCGCAGCGGGCTTGTTTGACTTCGATACCGAACTGTGATTAGCATCGGTTTCCAGACGGAAACCATTCTTCCCGTGACCGCTGAATTATTCACTGCCCCGGCTCGCGATTCTCGCAGCACGCACCAGTGAGATCGCTGAAGCCATTTCCCACGGACAGCACGCCGAGGAGATCAGCGATGATGGAAAACAGCTCCTCCGACTCACCTCCGGGTTTACCACCGGTCCTGCCGCCGGGCCCCCCTCTCGTCCTCACCTCGCTGTTCGAGGAAGTGGTCCGTGGCAACCGCGAGGCCGTAGCCCTGGCACAGGACGCACAACGCGTCACCTACGACCAGCTCAACCGGCGGGCCAACCGCATGGCCCGTCATCTCGTCGGCCGGGGAGTGGCGAAGGGCGACCGTGTCGGTGTGCACATGCACCGGTCCCCGGACCTCTACGCCGTCGTACTCGCGGCCCTCAAGGCCGGCGCGTGCGTGGTGCCGCTCGACCCCGGGCATCCCACGGAGTTCGTCGGCCGCATCCTGCGCGAGGCCGGCACGGCAGTGGTGGTCTGCGACAGCCCGGACGGCCTGCCCGCCGGCGCCCGTGACGGCGCGCTCACCCTGCCCGACCTGGCGCTGCACAGCGAGGGCCTGGACGACGGCGACGCCGCCGCCGGCATCGAGCCGGAGGACACGGCGTTCCTCATGTACACCTCCGGGTCCACGGGGAAGCCCAAGGGCGTCCGGATCGCCCACCGGGGACTGGCGCGGCTGGGCCCGCACAGCGGCCCCCTCGACATCACCCCGCAGGACGGCCTGACCCAGTCGGCCGCCTTCTCCTTCGCCGCGTCGACCATCGAGATATGGCTCGCCCTGCTGCACGGTGCCACGCTGCTGCCGATGCCACCCGGGCTGCCGTCGCTCCCCGCGCTGCGCGCGGCCGTGGAGGAACGGGGCGCCACCGTGCTCAGTCTTCCGTGCGGCCTGTTCAACGCGCTGGTCGACCAGGAGCCGCAGACGCTGAGGAACGTCCGGATCGTGCTGCTCAGCGGCGACTTCCCCTCCCCCGCCCACCTGCGCAGAGCCCTGGCGCACACGGACGCCACCCTCTACAACGGCTACGGCTGCACGGAGAACTCCTCGATCACCGCGCTGCACCCACTGACGCCGGCTGACGTGCCGGACGGCGCGGGCGTCGTACCGATCGGCAGACCGCTGCCCAGCGTCACGCTCGAGGTGTACGGCCCGGCCATGCGTCCCTGCGCCACCGACGAGGTGGGGGAGCTGTGCGTGGGCGGGACCGGCGTGGCCCAGGGCTACGCCGGCCAGCCGGAGCTGACCGCCGAGAAGTTCACCCCGGCACCCGGCGGCGGACTGCTGTACCGCACGGGCGACCTGGCCCGGCGGAACGCGGACGGTGACATCGTGCTGGTCGGGCGGTCCGACAGCATGGTGAAGATCCGCGGTTTCCGGGTGGAGACCAGCGCCGTGACCCTGGCCCTGCGCTCCCTCGACGGGATCGCGGACGCGGCGGTCAAGGTGTTCGAGGACGACACCCGCGAGAAGAGCCTCGCCGCCTTCTACACCACCGGCGACGGCAGGCCCGCCGACCCGTCGGACCTGGTCCGCCGGCTCTCCGTACAGGTGCCCTCCTACATGGTCCCCTCCTCCTTCCACCATCTCGGGAAGATGCCGACGAACGTGAACGGGAAGATCGACCGCACCGCGCTCACCCTTCCCGCGCCGTCCGGCGCCCCGAAGCGGAAGTCCACCGAAGAGAAAGGCCGAACAGTCATGCAGAACCCCCTCGAAGCAGTCGTCCTGCAGTCCTGGATCGAGATCTCCGGAATGGAGGACTTCTCGACCACCGATTCCTTCCTCGGCCATGGCGGTAATTCCCTCCATTTCGTGCAACTGGCCTCCCGCCTGCAGAAGATATTCGGGACCGAGGTCACCACCGAGTCCGTTTTCCGGCACGGCACGGTGGAGCAACTGGCGCGTTTCATCGAGGAAAGCCGTGATCAGGCGCGGAGCACCTCGACTTCCAACGGCTGACGGAGTTCCCGACAGCGACCGGCACACGTGCTGTCCGGTCGCGCTATTCCTCCGGAGGGCGACGGACCCGTGAACGATCCCCTTACCTCGGCAATACTGGATGTGGCGCGGAGAACGCTCCAGGCGCCCGGTCTCGGACCGGACCAGCCGTTCTCCGAGTGCTGCGACGACCCCCGGCTGCTGGACGAACTGAGCGCGGTACTGGGGGCGGTGCTCGCCGTCGACCTGCCCGCCGCCGAACTCCGCCGCGAGGGCACCGCGGCAGCGGTGGCCGAGCGCACCGTACGGGGGCGCCCCGCCGACCGCTGGCGCGAGGTGGAAGCCGGCTCCGCGCCGCGGACCGGCAACGCCACGGAGGCCGGTTACGGCCAGCGCGGCATCTGGCTCATCGACCAGTACCTCCCCACACCGCAGGCGTACAACGGGCCGTTCCTGGTCCGGCTGCCGTTCCGGCTGGACGGGGAGCGGCTCCGCCGCTCCGTCGCCGGGGTGCTGCGCAGGCAGGAGATACTGCGCACCACCTACGCGCTGCGCGACGCCCGGCTCCTCCAGGTCGTCTCGGACGACGACACGGCCTTCCACTACGGCGTCGAGCACTACGACGGCGAGAAGGAACTGGACGCCATCGCCCAGCGGGTGGCGAACACGCGCCTGGACCTGGAGCACGGGCCGGTGACCTCCGTGACCTGCGCGCTCGGGCCGGGCGAGGAGAGCGCGATCGTCTGCAACATCCACCACATCGCCTCGGACGCCGCCTCCGCCGGTGTCTTCCTGCGGGAGCTCCTCGACGCCTACGACCGGATCGGACGCGGTCTGCCCGTGGAGGCGGTGCCCGGCCGTCCGGACTACGCGGACTTCGCGCACTGGCACCGCGAGCACCTGACGCCGGAGAGGACCGCGGAACTGCTCGACGAGTGGGCCGAACGGCTGGCCGGGGAGCTGCCCGTACTCGACCTGCCGGCGGACCGCCCCAGGCCCGCGGCCCAGGAGCACCGCGGAGCGACCGTCCCGCTGCGTGTCCCCGCCGAGGTGACCGGGCAGCTGGAGCGGCTCGCGGAACGCGAGGGCGTGACGCTGTTCATGGCCCTGCTCGCGGTGTACGGCGTGTTCCTCGGCAAGATGGCCCGTCAGGAACGCGTGCTCGTGGGTTCCCCGGTCTCGCTGCGCGACGACCCCGGTACGCGCGATCTCATCGGCTACTTCGTCAACATGGTCGTCCTGCGCCAGGACGTCTCCGGCTCGATGAGCGTGCGCGAGGTCCTGCGGCAGGCGCGGGAGGAGGTCGCCGGCGCCCTGCGGCTGAAGTGGGCCCCGTTCGACAAGGTCGTCGAGCGCCTGAAGCCGGAGCGGAGCAGCGGTCACACCCCCGTGGTCCAGACGATGATCGTGCTGGCCGACTCCGGTTCCGCGGCGTACGCCCCCGACGGCACCCCGTTGCACGTCCGGCGCGGTATGGCGCACGGCGCGAAGTACGACCTCTCCGTGGTGTTCGCACGCGAGGAGGACGGGCTGCACGGCACGCTCGAGTACGACGCGCACCTCTTCGACGAGGACACGGCCAGGACGATGGGCGAGCGTCTGAACCGGCTGCTGGGCCGCTTCGCGGCGGCCGGACCGGACGCCCTCGTCCGCGATCTCGGCCTGCTGTCCGCCGACGAGGAGCGGGAGCTGCCGGCCCGCAACGACCTGGTCGACACGCGCGCGCTCCCCGTGCCGGTGGACGAGCTGTTCGAGCGGCAGGCGTCGGCCACGCCGGACGCCGTCGCGGTGACGGACGGCGGCCGCTCGTGGACGTACCGGGAGCTGGACGAGCGGGCCGACCGGCTCGCCCACGTGCTGCGTGAGGAGGGGGCGGAGGCGGGCCGCCGGGTGGGCATCAGCCTGCCCCGCTCGATCGACATGGTCGTCGGCCTGCTCGGCGTCCTGAAGTCCGGCGCCGCCTACGTCCCGGTGGACCCGTCCTACCCGCCGGAGCGGGTGGCGTACATACTCGACGACGCGGGCGTCCTCCTCGTACTCACCGACAGCACCGTCGGCGCGGAACTCCCCTCCGGCACACGGCTCTTCGAGATCGACCGGCAAGCGGACCGGATGGCCGCGGCCCCTTCCTCGAGCCCCGGGCGGAACAGGACGCCCGACGACGAGATCTACGTCGTCCACACCTCCGGGTCGACCGGCGCCCCGAAGGGCGTGGTCATCCGGGACCGCACGGTGGGCAATCTCGTGCGCGCCCAGCACGGGATATCCCCCTGCGGGGCCGAGGGCACCACCCTGCAGTACATGACGCTCTCCTTCGACGTCTCCGTGATGGAGATCCTGGGGACGCTGTGCGTCGGCGGGACGCTCGCCCTGATACCCGACGAGTTGCAGAAGGACCTGCACCGGCTGGCCTCGTTCGTCGCCGACCAGGACGTCACGCGCCTGTACCTGCCCTACATCGCGCTCCAGCGGTTCGCCGCGGTCGCGGTCGCGGAGGGCCTGCGGTGCGAGGGACTGCGCGAGGTCACCTCCGTGGGCGAGGCCCTGGTCGTGTCCCCGCAGATCCGGGAGTTCTTCGCCCGGCACCCCCGGGCCCGGCTGCTGAACATGTACGGCCCGTCCGAGACCCACCTGGCCACCTGGCACGAGCTCTCCGGCGACCCCTTCGAATGGCCCGAGGCCCCGCCCATCGGCCGCCCGATCGAGGGCATGAGGCTCCTCGTCCTCGGCCCCGACCGCGAGCTCCTGCCCGCCGGGGTCACCGGTGAGCTGTACATCGGCGGCCCGCACATCTCGCCCGGCTACCACGCGAGGCCCGAGGAGACCGCGCGGCGGTTCGTCGCCGATCCGTACGACCGAGCCGGCGGCCTCCTGTACCGCACGGGCGACCTCGTCCGGTGGAACGGCCGCGGCGACCTGGAGTACCTGGGCCGCGCGGACGACCAGATCAAGATCCGCGGCTACCGCATCGAACCCACCGAGGTCGAGGCCGCCCTCGACGCCCTCGACGGGGTGAGGAGCTCGGCGGTCGCGGCGGTCGGGTTCGGGCCGGGCGACCGGCGGCTGGTCGCCGCGGTCACCGGGGACGGCGCCGACGACGACGGGCGGCTGCGGGCCGCTCTGGCCGCACGGCTGCCGGGCTACATGCTGCCCGCGCACATCGTCCGCCTGGACCGGCTCCCCACCACCCCCAGCGGCAAGATCGACCGCGCCGGGCTGGCCGGCAGGCTGGCCGACGAGCTGCGCGACCGGCACTCGGAGGACCGCGCCGGGGCGGTGGAAGCGCCGAGGAGCGGAATCGAGCGCGAGATCGCCGACGAGTGGTCGGACGTGCTGGGCACCGGGTCCATGGGGCGGGACGAGGACTTCTTCACGCTGGGCGGCAACAGCATCATCGCCACCGAGCTGGTCTACCGCCTGCGGCGGCTGTTCGACATCGACATACCGCTGCGGACGCTGTTCGACAATCCCACCGTCGCCGGCATGGCCGCGCGGATCGAGGAGCGGCGTGCGGGCGACACCTCGGCGTTCACGAGCCCCTCGGCCGACCTGCGCGGCGACGTGACCCTGCCGGACCCGGTGCGGGCTGGTGACCGCGAGACGGTCCCGGTGGCCCGGGCGACCGGGGTCCTGCTGACGGGCGCGACCGGTTTCCTCGGCAGCTACCTCCTGCGGGACCTGGCAGCCGCCCCCGGAAGTACCGTCAGCTGCCTGGTGCGCGCGGCGGATCCGCAGTCCGCCCTGGAGCGGCTGCGCGCCACGGCGGCCACGTACGGCATCGCGGACGACATCGCCTGGGAGCGGGTGCGCGCGGTGCCCGGAGACCTCGCCCGCGCGCGCATGGGGCTGTCCGACGCGGACCACGCGGCGTTGGCCGGCTCCGTACAGGTGGTCTACCACGCGGCGGCACACATCAACTTCGTCCTGCCGTACGCCTCGGTGAAGCCGACCAACGTCGACGGCATGCGGTCCGTGCTGGAGTTCGCCGCCACGGGGCCGCTCAAGCCGGTGCACTACATGTCGACCATCGCGGTGTTCCCGCCCGGCCAGGAAGCCGGGCCGATCACCGAGGAGGCGGTGCCCCGGACGAGCGAGGGACTGGGCATCGGCTACACCCGGAGCAAGTGGGTGGCCGAGGGGATCGCGCGGCTCGCGCGCGCACGCGGCATACCGGTGACCGTCTACCGCATCGGCCGGATCTCCGGGGACAGCGTCAGCGGCGCCTGCCAGGCCGACGACTTCCTGTGGCGCCAGATCAAGAGCTTCATCGAGCTCGGTTCGGCCCCACCCGCCGGGGAACTGCGGACGGACCTGCTGCCGGTGGACTTCGTCAGCCGGGCCGTCGTCGCCCTCTCCCGCGATCCCTCCGCCGAGGACGCGACGTTCCACCTCTTCCACCCCCGCGGCTCCGACTTCACCCCGGTGCACGCCGCCGTCCGCGAGTGCGGCTACGCGCTGGAGACGGTGCCGGCCGACGAGTGGCTGACGCGCCTGGAGGAATCGGCCCGCCTTCCCGGCGGCAACGCCCTGGCGGCGGCCGTCCCACTGTTCCGGGAAGGCGCGCTGGAACTCGGCGAGAACACCTACGGCAACGAGAAGACGTCCCGGCTGCTCGAACGTCTGGGTCTGCGCTATCCCGACATCGACCGCCGGTCCCTGACCCGCATGATCCGCTACTTCGGCTCGACCGGGCAGCTGACCGGTCCGCACCGTGCGCGGCAGACCGCGTAGGACAGCCGTCCAGCGGCTCGTCCGTTCCAGACATCCGCAGGCGCCCACCCCACGGGACGCCTCAGAGCGAAGGGCCGACAGCATGTCCCCCAACCCCTTGCCGAGCGCCGAACACGACCCGCTGATCGCCTCGATGGTGGCCGGACTGCCCGCCCGTCAACAGCCCCGGTGGCCCGACAGCTCCCTCCTCCCCCAGCTGCACGCCCGCCTGGCCGGCGAACCGCCCCTGGTCTCGTACGACAGCGTCAAGTCCCTCGGCGGGCTGCTCGCCCGCGCCGCCGAAGGCGAGTTCTGCCTGCTCCAGGCCGGTGACTGCGTGGAGCTGACCACCGAGTGCGAGCCGCGCCACATCGCCCGCAAGGTGGAGATGCTGGATGTGCTCGGGGACATCATGTGCACGAGTTCCGGGCTGCCCGTCCTGCGCGTCGGACGGATAGCCGGCCAGTTCTCGAAACCCCGTTCCCAGGACTGGGAGACCGTGCACGAGGAGCGGCTCCCGGTGTACCGGGGACCGGCCGTCAACGCGCCGGGCCCGGACCGGGCGGCCCGCACCCCCGACCCCTCCCGCGTCCTCGCGGGCATGCGGGCCGCCCGCTGCGCCGTCACCGCCATCGACCGGCTCGGGCGCGGTGAGGGCGCCCCGCCGCAGGACCGGGTGTGGACCAGCCACGAGGCGCTCCTGCTGGACTACGAACTCCCCCAGGTCCGCCGGAACGGCGAGGGTGGCAGCTACCTGGCCTCCACGCACTGGCCGTGGATCGGTGAGCGCACCCGCCAGGCGGACAACGCGCACGTGCGGCTGATGGCCGAACTGGACAACCCGGTGGCCTGCAAGATCGGCCCGGAGGCGACGCCGGACGAGGTGCTGGCCGTGTGCGCGGTGCTCGATCCGCACCGCACACCCGGCAGGCTCACCCTCATCGCCCGGTTCGGCGCGGGCCAGGTCGCCCGGGTGGCACCGCTCGTGCGGGCCGTGAAGCAGGCCGGGCACCCCGTGCTGTGGATGTGCGACCCCATGCACGGGAACACCGTCAGGACGCCCGAGGGGCTCAAGACCCGCAAGCTCGACGCGATCATGTCGGAGATCCGGCAGTGCATCGACGTGGTGTCGGAGAACTCCGGGCGGTGCGCCGGGCTCCATCTGGAGGCGTCCCCCGACGACATCACCGAATGCGACGGAGCGGGCCGGTCCCCGGTGCCGGGCCCCGGCTACCGGAGCCTGTGCGACCCCCGGCTCAGCCTGGTCCAGGCCGTGGCCGCCGCCGCGCACTGGCGTCTGCCCGTGGGAGCGGTGGCATGAGCGCGCCCCCCGGATCCGCCGTGCGGGCCTGGGCCCCGCACGCGCTGCTGCCACCGCCCGGAGAGCCGTTCGCGGTCCTGCACCGGCCCGGGGACGACCACGCGGCGCCCGTGGAGGTCCTGAGCGGACCGGTCCGCCGCGCGGACGGCCTCGGCGCCCTGGGCCTGGACCGGCCCGCCGCGGCGGGCGGGCGGACGGAGGGGGCGGACACCCTGGTGCTGGCCCCCTACCGGCAGATCCGCGAACGCGGCTTCGCCCACCCCGACGACCGCGAGCCCCTGCTCGCCATGGAGGTGCGGGAACGGCGGCACGTACCGCTGGACCGGATGCTCGAGCGCCTGCCGGACCGGGCGCCGCGGGTGGAGGAGCCCCGTTTCGACGTCGGCGACGACGCGTACGCGGCGGCGGTGGACGGCATCGTCCACCGTGAGATCCACCGCGGTGAGGGCTCCAACTTCGTGCTGGCCCGCAGCCTGCACGGCAGGATCCCCGACTTCGACCGGGACGCCGCGCTCGCGGTGTTCCGCGGGCTGCTGACGGCCGAGACCGGCGCGTACTGGACGTTCCTGGTGTTCACCGGGGACCGGTACCTGATCGGCGGCACCCCGGAGCAGCAGGTGCGCGTCCGCGGTGACCGGGTGGAGATGAACCCCATCAGCGGCACCTACCGGTACCCGCGCACGGGTGCGGACCTGCCCGGGCTGCTGCGTTTCCTGCGGGACCCGAAGGAGACCGACGAGCTCTGGATGGTGGTGGACGAGGAGCTCAAGATGATGACGTCCCTGTGCGGCCGGGACGTGCGGGTCAGCGGTCCGTCCCTCAAGTCGATGTCCCGGCTCGCGCACACCGAGTACTACCTCTCGGGGCGCTCGGAGCGCCCGCTCAGCGAGATCCTGCGCACCACCATGCCGGCGCCGACCGTGACGGGCAGCCCGGTGGAGAACGCCTGCCGGGTGATCGAGCGGTACGAGCCGCAGGGACGTGGCTACTACAGCGGGGTCATCGCGCTGCTGGGCCACGAGGGCGGGCAGCGCCGGCTGGACGCCGCCATCATGCTGCGCACGGCGGACCTCGGTACGGACGGCACGGTCCGGCTGACGGCGGGGTCCACGGTGGTGCGGGAATCGGTGCCCGCCCACGAGACGGCCGAGACCACCGCCAAGCTGTCCGGCCTGCTCGACGCGCTGTCCGGCCGGCGCGTTCCGCAGGCTCCCGTCCCGGCCCCGGCCGCCGGTCTGGCCGGCGCCCCGGCGGTGCGCGGAGCGCTCGCCGCGCGCAACGACGGGCTGGCGGCCTTCTGGCTGGAGGGCGCCGGTCCGGCGGGCGTGACGGACGCCGCGGACACCGAGGTCACGATCGTCGACGCCGAGGACGGCTTCACCTCCATGCTCGCCTACCAACTGCGGTCGCTCGGGTGCCCGGTACGCCTGGTGCCGTGGCACCGCGCGGAGGAGACCGTCGAGGCCGGCGGTGCCTCCGGCGCCCCGGGGGTCGTCCTGCTCGGTCCGGGTCCCGGGGATCCGCGCGACCTGGCGAACGCCCGGGTGCTCGCGCTGCGCGCGGTGGCCGCCGAGCGGCTGGCGGGCGCCCTGCCCCTCGCCGCCGTCTGCCTCGGGCACCAGGTCGTGTGCACCCTTCTCGGACTGCCCGTCACCCGGCTGCCCGATCCCGCGCAGGGCAGGCGGCTGCGCGTCCCGCTGTGGGGCAGGACGCGCCTGGCCGGCTTCTACAACAGCTACACGGCGCGCGCGGACGAGGACTGGGTGCGCGCGGACGACGTCCGGGCGGGCCCGCTCCCGTCCGGCTCGGCCGTCCAGGTGCAGCGCCTCGGCGACGAGGTCATCGCCCTGCGCGGGCCCGCCCTGTCCACCATCCAGTTCCACGCGGAGTCGTTCCTGACCGAGGACGGCCCGGGCATCCTGGCCGATCTGCTGGCCGGTGCGCGGGCACCGGCCGGGACGGACCGGACGGCCCTCCACGAGAGCAGGGGGACTCATGAACACGCCTGACGGCGCGGTACGCACCGCGCCCCGCCCGATCGACCCGCGCGCACTGCGCAGCTGCATGGGCCAGTTCGCCACCGGGGTCACCGTCATCACCTGCCGGCGGGGCGACCTCGTCCACGGCACGACGGTCAACGCCTTCACCTCGGTCTCGCTGGACCCGCCCCTGGCCCTGGTGGCCCTGGACCGCCGCAGCCGTGCGGCGGCGCTGCTGCTGGAGGAGGGCGGATACGTCGTCAACATCCTCGACGAGACGCAGCGCGACCTCGCCATGCACTTCGCCGGCCGCCCCATGCCCGGCCCGGTGCCCTGGGTGGACGAGAGCGGGCCCCATCCGCGGCTGGCGGGCACGGTGGCCCACCTCGTCTGCCGCCCCTGGCAGGTGCACGACGGGGGCGACCACACGCTGCACATCGGCAGCGTCGAGGAGTTCGAGAGCCGGCCGGGGCGGCCCCTGCTGTTCCACCGCGGCGCCTTCCCGGAACTGGCGCCGGACGAGTCCGGCGCCGCCTGGTCGCTGTGCCTGGACGGCATGGACCCGGTGGAGCACTTCCACGCACGCCACGAGACGGACGAGACGAGGGACTGACGACATGACGGAGAGGGACGATGTGACCGGCACCACGGCGGACTCCGGCGACCGGACGGACGCGGCACCGCGCCGCGTGACCCGGCCGCTGACGGGTGACGAGTACCTGGAGAGCATCAGGGACGGCCGCGAGATCTGGGCGTACGGGGAGCGGGTCGACGACGTCACGAAGCATCCGGCGTTCCGCAACACGGCGCGGATGACGGCACGCCTGTACGACGCCCTGCACGACCCCGAGCACCACGACACGCTGACCACGCCCACCGACACCGGCAGCGACGGTTACACGCACAAGTTCTACCGGGTGCCGCGCAGCGTGGAGGACATGGTCGGGGACCGGGACGCGATCGCCCGGTGGGCCCGGCTCACCTACGGCTGGATGGGCCGGAGCCCCGACTACAAGGCGAGCTTCCTGGTGACGCTGGGCGCGAACCCCGACTACTACGGGGACTTCGCGGAAAACGCCCGGCGCTGGTACGCCGAGGCGCAGGAGCGGGTGCTGTTCTGGAACCACGCGGTGATCAACCCGCCCGTGGACCGCCACCGGCCGCCGGACGAGGTCGACGACGTGTTCGTGCACGTGGAGAAGGAGTGCGACGACGGCCTCGTGGTCAGCGGTGCGAAGGTGGTGGCCACGGGGTCGGCCCTGACCCACTTCAACTTCGTCGCGCACTACGGCCTGCCGGTGAAGAAGAAGGAGTTCGCCCTGGTGGCCACGCTGCCGATGGCGGCTCCGGGGGTGAAGCTGATCTGCCGTCAGTCCTACGAGCTGGCCGCCAGCCGCATGGGCAGCCCGTTCGACTATCCGCTGTCGAGCCGGCTGGACGAGAACGACACCGTCTTCATCCTGGACAAGGTGAAGATCCCCTGGGAGAACGTCTTCATCTACGGGGACACGGCGAAAGCCGGCACCTTCCTGAACACCTCCGGATTCACGCACCGGCTCACGTTCCACGGTGTCACCCGGCTCGCGGTGAAACTGGATTTCCTGGCCGGTCTGCTCCTCAAGGGCCTGGACGTGACGGGGACTAAGGATTTCCGGGGAATCCAGACCCGGGTCGGCGAGGTGCTCGCCTGGCGAAACATGTTCTGGGGCCTCAGCGACGCGATGGCACACAATCCGAATGCGTGGCACGACGGCGGACTGCTGCCGAACCTGGATTACGGCATGGCTTACCGCTGGTTCATGACCATCGGATATCCGCGTGTACGCGAGATCATCATGCAGGATCTCAGCAGCGGCCTCATCTACCTGAACTCGCACGCCAAGGATTTCCAGAATCCCGAGCTGCGACCGCATCTCGACCGGTACATGCGGGGCTCCAACGGCTACGACTCGGTGGAGCGGGTCAAACTGATGAAACTGATCTGGGATTCGGTGGGCACGGAGTTCGCGGGGCGTCACGAGCTGTACGAGCGCAACTACTCGGGCAACCACGAGAACGTGCGCATCGAGCTCCTGATGGCGCAGACGGCCTCCGGTCTGGTCGACGGCTACCGGGGCTTCGCCGAGGAGTGCATGGCGGAGTACGACCTCGACGGCTGGACCGCTCCGGATCTGATCGGGCCCGACCAGGCATGAGTGCCGTGGCGGACCGCGTCCGGGGGCGGCCGGCCGGTGTCCGGCCGGCC
>NZ_JBEXWB010000180.1:0-12502 GCF_040629645.1 Streptomyces sp. NPDC005899
GGTGATCCGGTCCGCCCCGCGCCGCAGGGACGTCCTGTCCCGCCGGAGATCCGGTGCCCGTCGGGTCCGGACCGTCGGGCCCGGCCGTCAGGCCCAGAGCTGGCCGTGCAAGGTCTCGATCGCCGCTTCCGTGGTGGGGGCGGTGTAGACGCCCGTCGACAGGTACTTCCAGCCGCCGTCGGCGACGACGAAGACGATGTCGGCAGGCTCGCCCGCCTTGACGGCCTTGTTGCCGACGCCGATCGCCGCGTGCAGCGCGGCGCCGGTGGAGACGCCCGCGAAGATGCCCTCCTGCTGGAGGAGTTCCCGGGTGCGGGTGACGGCGTCGGCGGATCCGACGGAGAAGCGGGTGGTGAGGACGGACGCGTCGTAGAGCTCGGGGACGAAGCCCTCGTCGAGGTTGCGCAGGCCGTAGACGAGGTCGTCGTAGCGGGGTTCGGCCGCGACGATCCTGACGTCCGGCTTGTGCTCACGCAGGTAGCGTCCGACGCCCATGAGCGTGCCGGTGGTGCCGAGGCCCGCCACGAAGTGCGTGAGGGAGGGGAGGTCGGCGAGGATCTCCGGGCCGGTGGTGGCGTAGTGGGCGCCCGCGTTGTCCGGGTTGCCGTACTGGTACAGCATCACCCAGTCGGGGTGCTCGGCCGAGAGCTCCTTGGCCACGCGCACGGCGGTGTTGGAGCCCCCCGCGGCCGGGGAGGAGATGATCTCGGCGCCCCACATGGCGAGCAGGTCGCGCCGTTCCTGCGAGGTGTTCTCCGGCATGACGCACACGATGCGGTAGCCCTTGAGCTTGGCCGCCATGGCGAGGGAGATGCCGGTGTTGCCGCTGGTCGGCTCGAGGATGGTGCAGCCGGGGGTGAGGCGGCCGTCCTTCTCCGCCTGCTCGACCATGTGGAGCGCGGGGCGGTCCTTGATCGAGCCGGTGGGGTTGCGGTCCTCGAGCTTGGCCCAGATGCGGACGTCCTCGGAGGGGGACAGCCGCGGCAGGCGGACCAGGGGCGTGTTGCCCACGGCGTCCAGCGGGGAGTCGTACCGCATCAGCGCATGCCGCCGGCGACGGCCGGGAGGATGGTGACGTTGTCGCCGTCGCTGAGCTTGGTGGAGATGCCGTCGAGGAAGCGGACGTCCTCGTCGTTGAGGTAGACGTTCACGAAGCGGCGGAGCTTGTCGCCGTCGACGATGCGCTCACGGATGCCGGTGTGACGGCTCTCCAGGTCGGCGAAGAGGTCGGCGAGGGTCTCACCGCTGCCTTCGACCGCCTTGGCGCCGTCGGTGTAGGTGCGGAGGATGGTCGGGATGCGGACCTCGATGGCCATGGCGTGGGCTCCTGTCGAAAGCGTGGAGGTGGCGGGGGCGCGCGTGGCGGGCCCCGCGCGGGGTGGTGCTTATGTGTGTGAGGCGCTCGGGCGGCTCAGACCGTGCGGTTCACGGGCATGCGGTGGCGGTACACATCGCGCTGGAGAGCCTGCACAGGTCGACGTGCAGCCGCGCGACGAGCAGCATGCCCGGCGTCTTGTCGCTCACGTCATGGGGAACCATGCGCTCATCGTATCGATTCCCGGCCCGCAACCCGGAGTGTGATCCCGCATGGTGGACGGTATGCGTTCGCCAGGTGGACAGAGGGTGGGGGCGGAGCGGCCCGCGCCGCCCCCGGGAGGTCAGGCGGCCGGGGGGTACGCCTCGACGACCTCGACGTCCTCCTCCGTGATCACTCCGTCCACGATGCGGTACGAGCGGAACTGGAACGGGCCGGCGTCGTCGGTGTCGGCGGTGGAGACCAGCACGTAGTGGGCGCCGGGCTCGTTGGCGTACGAGACGTCGGTACGGGAGGGATATGCCTCGGTCGCCGTGTGGGAGTGGTAGATGATCACCGGCTCCTCGTCGCGGTCGTCCATCTCGCGGTAGAGCTTCAGCAGGTCGCCCGAGTCGAACTCGTAGAACGTGGGCGAGCGCGCGGCGTTGAGCATCGGGATGAAGCGTTCGGCGCGGCCCGTCCCGGCGGGGCCCGCGACCACTCCGCACGCCTCGTCGGGGTGGTCGGCACGGGAGTGCGCGACGATCTGGTCGTAGAGCGCCTGGGTGAGGGTCAGCATGGCGCCAGGATAGACAGACGGGCCCTCCCGTACCGAAGGGTGGTACGGGAGGGCCCGGATGCCGGACACGACCGTTGGGGCGGCCGGTGCCCGGGGGGTGCCGTGGCGCGGGTCAGCGCTTGGCGAAGGCGGTGTTGTCGGGGTTGCGCGCCTTGAGGACCAGGTAGGACACGCCGAGGATGAGACCCCACAGCGGGGCGCAGTACAGCGAGATCCGGGCGTCCTTGTCGATGGCCATCATGACGATGACGAGGCCGATGAACCCGAGGGCGAACCAGCTGCTGAAGGGCGCGCCGGGCGCCCTGAAGGCGGACTGCGGGAGCTCGCCGCGGTCGGCCTTGGCCCGGTAGCGGATCTGGCAGACGAGGATCATGATCCAGGCCCACATGCCGGAGATGGTGGCGAAGGAGACGACGTAGTTGAACGCGTCGCCGGGCCACTGGTAGTTGATCCACACGCCGACGAGCATCAGGGCGGCGGAGAACGTGGTCCCGATGAGCGGCAGGCCGTTCTTCGTCAGCCTGGTGAACGCCTTCGGGCCCTGGCCGTTGAGGGCGAGGTCCCTGAGCATGCGCCCGGTGGAGTACATGCCGGAGTTGCAGGACGAGAGCGCGGCGGTGAGGACGACGAAGTTGACGATCGCGGCCCCGATGCCGAGACCCATCTCCTCGAACGCGGCGACGAACGGCGAGACGCCCGGCTGGAAGGTGCTCCACGGCACCACGGAGAGGATCATGATGAGGGCGCCGACGTAGAAGACGGCGATGCGCCACGGCACGGTGTTGATGGCCTTGGGCAGGACGGTCCTGGGGTCCTTGGACTCGCCCGCGGTGACACCGACGAGCTCGACGGCGAGGAAGGCGAACATCACGATCTGGAGGGTCATCAGCGTGCCGCTGATGCCTTCGGGGAAGAATCCGCCGTCGTTCCAGAGGTTGGCGACGGTGGCGGTGTCGCCGGCGTCGGAGAATCCGATCGTGAGCACCCCGGCACAGATGAGGATCATGCCGAGGATCGCGGTGACCTTGACCATCGAGAACCAGAACTCGAGCTCACCGAAGAGCTTGACGGAGATCAGGTTCGCCCCGTAGAGGATGACGGTGAACACGAGCGCGGACAGCCATTGCGGGATATCCCACCAGTACGTCATATAGGTCGCCGCGGCGGTGACTTCGGTGATTCCGGTGACGACCCAGAACAACCAGTACGTCCAGCCCGTCACGAATCCGAAGAAGGGGCCGAGGAATTCGCGGGCGTACTCCGAGAAGGAGCCGGACACCGGGCGGTACATGAGGAGTTCGCCCAGTGCGCGCATGATGAAGAAGATGACCAGGCCAGCGATGGCGTACGCCAGGATGAGGCTGGGCCCGGCCCTGTCGATGGCTTTGCCCGCGCCGAGGAAGAGCCCGGTCCCGATGGCGCCGCCGATGGCGATCATCTGGATCTGGCGGGCCCCCAGGCCACGCTGGTAGCCCTCGCCCGTCCTACCGGTCTCCGCGGCCTCGGGGCCGTCCGCCTGTCCGTTGTCGACCTGCGCCGATGTCATGGTGGTGCGCCTTTCTCCACGCCGATCCGCGCCGTCATAGGCGTCGGATCAGGTCCTGATCCCCCCGGATATGGATGGAGTGCCGCCGGCGTTCGGCCGGCTTGTAGCGCCCCCGGGGACAGGGGTGGCGTCCCCGGGCGGTCGTGAAGATTTATCACGTGTACCCGGACGGGCCGCCGGACATTATGTGGCGCACGCCACAGGAAAAAGCGGACAAGAGTCCCCAGCCGCTGCAAAGAAGGCTGTTCGGGTGACGGGATCGTTATTCGGATTTGAGCATCCGTTGAGCGAACCACCCGGCTACCGGGGCAGCCTCACGGCATCAGGGTTTCGACGAGCGTCTCCTGGAGTGCGCCGAGCCAGAGATAGGCCATCACCATCGGCTTGCGCGGGTCGCTGTCGGGGAGGCGGTAGAGGGAGCCGTCCTGGCCCTCGTCCTCGTCGGACACCTCCAGGCGGGTGCCGATGGTGAGGCGGAGGTCGTTGAGGGAGCCGAGCCAGTTGCGGCACTCGTCCGCCGTCAGGGTGAGCACGGCGCCCCCGTCCCCGGCCGGCGCGAGCGAGTCCAGGGTCCGGACGACGACGAGGGCGTCCTCGCGCTTGCGGGAGCGCAGGTCGTTCTCCGTGAAGCGGCGGAATTCCGCCGACGCCTCGCGGAGCTCCTTGTCTCCCTCCCCGTACCCCTCGGGGCTGCCGTAGGCCTCGGGGAACAGGCGTGCCAGTGCGGGGTCGGCGGGCGGCTCGCTCGGCCCCTCGGCGAACAGGGCGGCGAGGGGGTCCGCGCCGTCGGCGGGTTCGTCGCCGGGGCCGATGAGCTCGAGCAGCTGGACGGCGAGGGAGCGCAGGATGGCGATCTCGACCTCGTCGAGCGCGACGGCCGCGCCGCCGCCGGGGGTGGCCTCGAAGTGGCCGGCCATGAATTCTCCGATGGTGGGTCGGACGGAGGGGCAGCGGTCGGTCAGTTGCGGTCCTGCGTGAGCGTGGCCCAGAGCCCGTAGCCGTGCATGGCCTGGACGTCGCGTTCCATCTCCTCGCGGCTCCCGCTGGAGACGACGGCGCGGCCCTTGCGGTGGACGTCGAGCATCAGCTTGTGCGCCTTGTCCTTGGAGTACCCGAAGTAGGCCTGGAAGACATAGGCCACATAGCTCATCAGGTTGACCGGATCGTTGTGCACCAGCGTCACCCAGGGGACGTCGGGCTCGGGGACGGCGAAGGTCTCCTCGGCCGACTCGGGTCGTTCGATCTCTACGGGGGCAGCAACGCTCACATGCCCATGCTGCCACCAGGAGGGGGGCGGCGCACAAACGGAGCCCCCATCTCGTCAGTTTGACGAATAGGGAGTAGCATCCCCGGCATGAACTCAGCGGACCTTGGGCGACGGGTCGGTGTGCCGTCGACCGCGCTCTTCACCGACCAGTACGAGCTCACCATGGTGCAGGCCGCACTGAAAGCCGGCACGGCACAGCGGCGCTCCGTCTTCGAGGCCTTCACCCGGAGGCTGCCCGAAGGGCGGCGCTACGGCGTCGTCGCGGGCACCGGGCGGGTGCTGGACGCGGTGGAGAACTTCCACTTCGACGACGAGATGCTCGCCTTCCTGCGCGACCAGCGCATCGTCGACGGGGCCACCGTCGACTGGCTGGCCGGTTACCGCTTCAGCGGGGACATCTGGGGTTACCCGGAGGGCGAGGTGTACTTCCCCGGCTCGCCCCTGCTGCGGGTCGAGGGCTCCTTCGCCGAGTGCGTGCTGCTGGAGACCGTGATCCTGTCGATCCTCAACCACGACTCGGCGATCGCCGCCGCGGCGTCCCGGATGTCGGCCGCGGCGAGCGGCCGCCGGCTGATCGAGATGGGTGCGCGCCGCACGCACGAGCTGTCGGCGGTGGCCTCCGCACGCGCCGCGTACGTCGGCGGCTTCCACACCACGTCGGACCTGGCGGCCGGCTTCCGCTACAACATCCCGACCGTCGGGACGAGCGCGCACGCCTTCACCCTGCTGCACGACAGCGAGCGGGACGCCTTCCGGGCACAGGTGGACTCGCTGGGCCGGGGCACGTCACTGCTGGTCGACACGTACGACGTGACCGAGGCCGTCCGTGCGGCCGTGGAGATCGCCGGGCCCGAGCTCGGCGCCGTACGGATCGACTCGGGCGACCTGCTGCTGGTCGCCCACCGGGTGCGCCAGCAGCTGGACGAGCTGGGTGCCACGGAGACGAAGATCGTGGTGACGTCGGACCTGGACGAGTACGCGATCGCCTCGCTGGCCGCCGCACCGGTCGACGCCTACGGGGTGGGCACGCAGCTGGTCACCGGGAGCGGCCACCCGACGGCCTCCATGGTCTACAAGCTGGTCGCGCGGGCGGGCTCCGCCGATCCGGGTGATCCGCTCGTCCCCGTGGTGAAGAAGTCGCTGGGCGCGAAGACGTCCAGGGGCGGCCGCAAGTGGGCGGCGCGCCGGCTGGACGAGTACGGGGTGGCGGAGGCCGAGGTGATCGGCACCGGCGACGTGCCCCCGGAGCTGGCCGGCCGGCAGCTCCAGGTGGAGCTGGTCAGGGGCGGCGAGGTCGTCGCCCGGGAGCCGCTGGAGGCGGCGCGCGAGAGGCACATCGCGGCACGGTCGGGTCTTCCGATGTCGGCGATGCAGCTGTCGCGGGGCGAGCCGGTGATCCCCACGGAGTACGTCTGAGAGGGCGGCGGGGCCCAGGCGCACGGACCCGGCGGGTGTGCCCCCTCCCGCAGCCCCCCGCGAGTCTCTAGGCTCGATGGCGTCCGCACCCGTTCCGTGCCCGGCCCTTCCCCGCGACCACCGCCTCCGCGTCCCCGCCCGCCCCCGGCACCCGAGCCGACCCCCACCGAAGGACACCCGTCATGCATCGCGCCTTGATCGTCGTCGACGTTCAGAACGACTTCTGCGAGGGCGGCAGCCTCGCGGTGGCGGGCGGCGCCGATGTCGCCGCCGCCATCACCGACCTGATCGGCGAGGCCCGGCCCGGCTACCGCCACGTGGTGGCCACCCGCGACCACCACGTCGACCCGGGCGACCACTTCTCGGCGACGCCCGACTTCGAGCACTCCTGGCCGGCGCACTGCGTCGCGGGCACCGAAGGGGTGGGCTTCCATCCGAACTTCGCCCCGGCGGTCGCCTCCGGTGCGATCGACACCGTCTTCGACAAGGGGGCGTACGCCGCCGCGTACAGCGGCTTCGAAGGGGTCGACGAGAACGGGACCGGGCTCGCCCGGTGGCTGCGCGAGCGGTCCGTGACCGAGGTCGACGTCGTCGGTATCGCGACGGACCACTGCGTGCGCGCCACCGCCCTGGACGCCGCCCGTGAGGGCTTCGCGACGCACGTCCTGCTGGACCTGACCGCCGGGGTGGCCGAGGGGACGACGGAGCGGGCCCTGGCGGAGCTCCGTGCGGCGGGCGTGGTCCTGTCGGGCAAGCCGGTCGTCTGACCCGGGCCCCGGGCCCGCCGGTGGCCCGCGCTCCCGGGCGGCCTCAGGCCGCCGGGCGGGCGGGCCCCGCGTAACCGGCGGGGCCCAGCAGGGCGCGGATCGGGTGCCAGAGCTCCTGGTGGCGTGGTTCCTGTCCGGTCCGGTGCGCCGTGCGCCACAGCAGGCCGTCCGGGTGGTGCAGCACCGCGGTGATCTCGTCGGGGGTGGGCGGCTGGGCGTTGCCCCTGAGGTAGACGGCCCGCAGGCCGAGGTTGCGCAGTCTGGTCAGGGCGCGCGCCCGGTTGGCGGCGTGCACCAGCACCCGTACCGGGGCCCCCGGCCCGGCTCCGCCGGCCGGCCGGTCAAGGGCGAGTGCCACCACCACCGTGCCGTTCGGCAGTCTGCAGAAACCTCCGGCTGCCATGGCTTCGCACTCCCCCCGTAAGACATCGCGTCAACAAGAATTCGGTAGGACGCACCTAAACACGATCGGCCGCCGCCCGCTAGAGGGCGACGGCCGATCAAGGCGTGACCTGCGGTGTTACGGGTTACCTGCCCGCGGGCCCGACCTTCACGGTCATCGTGGAGCCGCTGAGCGGCTCGTTGACGATCGTGATCCGGGTGTTGGTGTCAGTGACCTTGACACTCCCGGTCGGGTTCTCCTTGTACCAGTACGTCCCGTGCCGGTCGTCGAAGACCGGGACGCCCAGCGAGGGCTTGATCTTCAGCGGCTTGTCGGCGTTGTGCAGCGTGAAGCCCTTGTTCGGGTACCAGCTGAACGGTGCGTCGAACGGCTGGATCTTGTTGCGCAGGAGCGAGCCGTCCGTCCACTTGAGCGGCTTGGCGTGCGAGTCCACCGGCAGGATCAGGCCCTGGCCCTCGTGCTGCGAGGTGTTGTTGTCCTTCTGGGAGGTGTCCCAGAGCCACACCATCAGGCCGTTCTGGTAGGCGTAGTGCTCGACCCAGTCGGGGCGGGTGGTGGTGAAGCCGAAGTTGTACGGGCCGACCGCGAGGGTCTTGTCGTACGACACGTACTGGCGGTTCTCCGCGAGGTAGTACTGCGGGTAGTCGTTGGTGAACGACGCACCGATCCGCGAGAAGCCCTTGGCGGTCCAGCCGTTGTCGTCGCCCTCGGCGTTGTCCGTGAAGAGCGCGGTGCCGTCGGCGGTGACGGTGACGGCGTCGGCCGTGAAGCCCTTGCCGCCCGCGCCGCCGTCCGTCTGGTAGCGGAAGCGCAGGTCGATCTTCTTGCCCGCGTAGGCGTCCAGCGGGAAGGAGAGCTTCCGGTACGCACCGGAGACGCCGGTCAGGGCCGGCTTGTCGCTGGCGTCGCGCGGGATGGCCTTGCCGTCGGCGGTGCCGTCCAGCGCGGTCCAGGAGGCGCCGCCGTTGTCCGACACCTCGGTGTAGAGGTAGTCGTAGTCGGCCTCGATGTCGTACCAGCCGGACAGGTCCAGCGAGGCGGACTTCCTGCCGGTCAGGTCCACCGAGCGGGTCAGGGTGTTCGACAGGTCGTCACCCATGTCGCTCCACCACTGCTTGGCACCCTCGGCGGGCTCGGTGACCGTGGTGGTGACGGCCTTCTCGGGCAGCTCGACGACGAGCGCCTGCTTGTCCTTGGTGTTGTACTCAGACACGCCCAGCTTGTGCGTCGAGTTGGTGGCGGCCTTGGCCGTGGCGTAGTCGAGCCAGCCCAGCTGCAGCTTGTCCCAGGCGGTCATGTCGCCGGGGAGGTTGCCTATCTCGCCGTCGCCGGTGCCGAGCCAGGAGCCCGCCGACATCAGGGACCAGAAGCCGACCGAGTTCTCGCCGCCACCGGAGGTGTCGTAGAGGTCCGGCAGGCCGAGGTCGTGGGCGTACTCGTGGGCGAAGACGCCCAGTCCGCCGTTCTCGGGCTGCGCGGTGTAGTCGCCGACCCAGATGCCCGTGTCACCGATCTCGGCGCCACCGGCCTTGTTGTTCGCGGGGCCCGTCGCACCGGCGTTGGTGCCGTAGGCGTACCAGCGGTGCGCCCAGATGGCGTTGGTGCCCTCGGCGCCGCCGCCCGCGGACTCGTCCTCGCCGGCGTGGACCAGCTGGAAGTGGTCGATGTAGCCGTCGGGCTCGTTGAAGTCGCCGTCGCCGTCGAAGTCGTAGCGGTCCCACTCGTCGTACCCCGCGAGGTCCGCCTTGATCTGTTCGAGCGTGCGGCCCTTGGCCTTCTGGTCGGCGACCCAGGCGTTGACGCCGTCGCGGACCGTGTCCCAGACGTTGGCGCAGTTGGTGGAACCGCAGTAGTTGGAGCCGTAACGAGCCTCGTTGTAGGGCACCTTGACCCAGTCGGAGACCTCGCCGTCGACCGAGTAACGCCCGGAGGACGTCTTCTCGTAGTACGTCTTGAGGGAGTCCTTGCCCTTGCCCTCGCCGAAGTACAGGTCCTGGAAGTGCTCCTGGTCGTAGTCGGCCTGCCAGGCGGTGCTGTTGTCCTTCGCCGGGTCCGGCTCGGCTATCCGGTTGTGCAGCGGGCCGGGCGTGCCGCCGTACTTCTTGACGGGCGGCTTGGGGCCGTCACCGTCGGGGTCGAACATCGTGGTGTCGTCGACCTTGTCGCCGAACTCCACGAGGATGGTGAAGATCTTGTCGGTCTTCTCCCGGCCGAGCTCCACGTACTTGCTCTTGCCGAGCTTGACGACCTTGGAACCGCCCTTGGCCGTCACCTTCTTGTCACCCGAAAGCACCTGTTCCAGCGCGGCCTGACGCTGGGCGTCCTGCTCCTTGCTGAAAGGGCCTTCCAGGTCGTGCTCGTGGGCCTTGGCCGGCGCGGGATCGCGCCTGTCCACGATGGAAGCGCCTGAGTCCGACGTCCTGTCGTCCGCCTGCGCCGTGGCGAAGGCGGATGCCGTCGCGGCGGTGGCGGCCAGGGCCACGGCCACGGCGGTGGCTCGCAGCGCTCGTCTCTGAGTGGTCACTTGATGCAGTCCTCCCCGGCGTTCGCGTCCGCGGCCAGGAAGGGTGAAGCGGGGCCGCGCGCGTTGACGCGTCACAAGTGACGACATTCGATCGGAGTTACGAGAGAAAAGACAGATCTTGACTTGCACAGGCCAAGTGCACTATGCGGGAGCCGCCTACCGGTATCCGGACGCCCAGGCGAGGTTGGGAGGTGACCGACCGGCGCGTGGGCCGCCTCGATCGGCGGCCGCGTGACTCAGTGCGCCCCCCGTGCACCGGCACCGTGGGTTAGGTCACGCTTACTACCCGTTCCCCCGGGGCATCCACCGTCGTAGAGTCGATTGACAGTGCGAACGTGTTGAGAGACCCCCATCCGACACCCGGAGGACGGAAAACGCCATGCCTCGTCCGACTGCCGCACAGTTCTCCTACGGTTCGCTCACCGTCGTCCTCTCGGCCCTCGCGATGCTGCTGCTCTCCGGCACGGACTCGGACGTGGGAGTGGCCGTCGTCTGCAGTGCCGCACTGGTCCTCGGCCTCCTCGTCGCCGTGACCGTCCCGCTGCCGGGACGCCGCGGTCCGGCCCGCCGGGCGACGGCACCGTCCCCGGCCCGCACCCGGCACGTGATCGAGGAGATCGACACGGCAGCCGCACACCGGGACCGTGTCGGTGAGCACTCGCTGCACCGCTGAGACCGCCTCGGCCCGCACCCGGCGCCACGCCGGTCATCGGACGGCGACCACCACGGTCTTGCCCGCCTTGTCCTGCAGTCCCTGCCGGTAGGGCTTGTCGGTGAACATCAGGATGATGTTGATCAGCCACCACAGGCACGGGCAGCACAGCAGTGCCGGGAGCCACAGCACGACGGCCCGCATCAGCGCGGAGCTCGTGTCGGGCACGGAACCGTCGTTGAGCATCGCCACCCGCATCTTCAGCAGCCGCTTACCGGGCGTCCTGCCGTCCTTGTGCGTGAAGTACGTGTCGTAGGCGACGTAGACGACCAGGCCGATCAGTGACCAGACCAGCTGATGCCCGCTGTAGGCGTTTCCCACCGCGTTGCCGAAGTCGTCGTCGTTGCCGTCCGACGAGACGTCCACCGCCCCGCCCCAGGGCAGCGAGATCAGGTACAGCGGGATCGAGATGATCAGGAAGTCGATCAGCCGCGCCAGGATCCGCTTGCCCGGCTCGGCGAGCGGCGGCATGCCCGCCAGCGGATCCGGACCGCCGTACGGCCCGCCGCCACCGAACGGTCCCGCGTCGTACGGCGGGGGCGGTGGCCCCTGCGGAGGCGGCGGGCCCTGCGGAGGACGCTTGGAGAAGGGATCGTCGTCGGGCGGCTGACCGGGTGGCGGCGGCGGTTCGTTGCTCATGGGGGCAGTGCACCGCGGCCCGCGCGGGCCCGCAACGGCTGAGGTGCTTTCGGGGGACGGGACGTCAGCACACGGGCGTACGGGGGTCCGGAAGGCCGGCACCGTCGCCCTGCGGGCCCGGCGTCCGTGGCCCGCACCGCCCTTGCGGCACTCCGTGCGGGCATGGGCGGCAGCCCGTGCCCGGCCCGTGGGACCCGCGCCACGGACCCCGCCCGCGGCCCCACGGACCCGTACCGCGGAATGTGCGCCACCGACCGGGCCCGCCGCCCCAGGGGCCCCTGTCCGCCCTCACACCGCGGGCGGCTCTCAGCCCGCGACGAAGGTACGGGCCGCCTTGTCGTGCCAGCACTGGCGCCACGGCCGGTCGACCAGGCACCACAGCACGTTGACCACACCGATGACGAGCAGGCCGAGGACCCCGTACACCAGCCAGCGGCGCAGCGCGGCCCCGAAGGCGGGCGCGTCGTGGGACTCGATGTCCCGGACCTCGATGCCACACAGCCTCTTGCCGAGCGTGCGGCCCCACCTGGCGGTGGGCAGGGCCTCCAGCACACAGCCCAGCACGAGGAACGCGACGACCGCGGCGCCGAGGAAGCCGGCCGTGGTGGAGTCCAGCAGCCAGACGGTGACCGTCTCGCCGGACCGCTTCGCCGCCTCGATCTTCCCGTCGACGTGGTCCAGCGCCCGGGTGGCCAACGGGAAGGCCACCGCCCCGGACAGGGCTCCGAGCACGACCGTGTCGAGGAGCCGGGCCGCCAGCCTCTTCCCGAGACCGGCGGGCCTCGCGGACGCCTGGGAGCGGGCCAGCTGCTGGAAGGGGTCGTCCACCGGAGGCTTCCAGGGGACGACGGGCTGCTGCTCCGGCCGGGCACCCTGCTGCGGTGCGGGGGCCTGGAGTTGCGGCCGGGAGTGGGCCGCCTGTCCGGGCTGGGCGAGCTGGTGGACCTGTTGCGCCCAGGAGGCGGATCCCCCGCCGGGGCCGGGGGTCAGCGGCGTGTGCGGTGCGGGAGCCGGGGCCTGGGCGACCGGGGGCCCGGCGGCCGGGGCGGGTGCCTGTGGAGCGGGGGCGGGCGCCTGCGGGGGGGCGGGAGGCGTGGCCCGCCTCGCCGTCGTGCCGTCGGCGGGTGCGGGTTCC
>NZ_JBEXWB010000181.1:0-12466 GCF_040629645.1 Streptomyces sp. NPDC005899
GCACGGCCCGGCCCGACGCACCCACCGGGCACACGGCCCGCCCGCCGCCTCAGGCGGGCCGCACCCGCGCCCTACACCCGCGCCCCGTTGTCGAGCGGATCCCGGGACGGGCGCCTCACCGAGCCGAACAGGTCGTCCTCGCCGCCGCCGTCCTGACGCGGCAACACAAGGACGCGCCGCAGAAGCTGCCGGGGAATGTCATCCCGATGCCCGGGAGAGACCACCGATAGAAACTACCTTCGCGACCGCTGATCTGAACGAGCCCAGCTGGGTGAAGGCAGCCGGACAGCAGGAGACGCACGTCGGTGGTCAACAAATTGGGGTGACAGGTCTCGACATGGTCGGCATGATCGGTCAGTTGTTCCGTCATGTCTCACCTCGGAGGTACGCCACGTCCATCGACCGGGAACGAGCTTGGGACCTGCCGTGGTCCGCAGCTGACCCCGGCAGTCACGCCTTCGTCTGGGACGACGAGGAGGCGGCGCGGCTGACGGCACTGATCGTCCCGATGGTGCCTCCTGTCGATGCCGAACGCATGGCGGGCTTTCGATTCATCGACGAGGTCACCGTGCTCCTGGTCTCCCGTTACGGCAGGTGGGCCTGCGGATGGGATCACTCGACCCACAACGGTGGGCCCGTCGAGGCCTGGTGCTGCGATTCGCACTCGGTCGGGGAGGCCGAGGAGACCTCCGAACGCGTCGTGACCTGTCTGCTGGAGTGGCGTGACTGGCTTGAGGACATGGCCGAGCGGTTCGAGCAGCTTGCACCCCTTCCCGGCGCGGACGCCGAAGGCCGCAGCTGGCATCTGGAACGAGCGGTGACTCGCCTGGTCACCGCAGTCGTCAACAGCACCCACGCCCAGTCGTCCTGGTACGGGATCTGCGAGACGACGCTCACCTGGTTCCTTACCTCCACCGGCATGGGACAGGAAGAGGCCCAGCAGGCGGTTGGAGCCGCGATCGGCGGCCGGTTCAAGAGCCACGTTGCGCCCGCCCCGACCCTGGTCGACACGGTGGGAGAGGACCTGGCGATCCGCCTTACCGGCCGGGGTTTCTACAGTGAGCGCTGACGCGCTGGCCGAGTGGTGCATGGTCAGGGAACAGGTCGACTGGTCCTCCGCCGCGAGCGTGCGCCCGGCCCCGGTGCGCCCGGTCGTGGACGGACTCGCCGCCCGGTTCGACGGTCCCGTCCGCCGCCGCGACCCGGACCGCGCCGACGGGCTGCTTACCGTGATGACCCTGTCCCGCGCCGCGGCCTCACAGGGAGAACCGCTAACCCCGACCCTACTCACCGGCTGGCAGCAACTGGTCCTCGATGTCAACGAGGTGCGTCTGCGTCAGAGCGACGCCTTCGCCAAGAATGGCCGGGAACGATACGGGCTGACGTCCCACACTTGGCAGGACTTCGCCGCCTGCCTGCACCAGAGTGCTGACCCGTCGGTCCCTCTGCCCGCCCGCGCGGCCAGGGCATATCTCGACGTCGCCTTCTTCCACCCCTACCCGGATGGCAACGCCCGTCTGGCGCTACTGGTCCTCGCCCACGTCCTGGAGACTGAACGAGTAGGCTTGGACGAAGTGGGGCCGCTGCAGACCGCCCGCTACGCGGACGACCCGGACGGTGCCCTCGACCTGGCGACTCTGGTCACCGTACTGATCCGCGCCACGCACCGTCGGGCGACCGCGCGGTGAGAGAAAGCACGGCTGAGCACTTGCCCACCCGCGTCGTCCTCGCATCAACCCGGGCGGTCCACTGACATCACGCCAGGGCGAGGACCCGCTGGCTGACACCGTCTGCGGGCGCCTGGCAGAGGCGGTTTGGCACCGCCGTCGTCGCAGCATTGCTCAGCCACCGACGCTGCTGGGTGACCCTGAGCAGGACCGGACTGATCCTCCGGTCGAAGTGTGGTCGTTACCACTTGCCGCCCATGCCACCCGGGCTCGGCCTACCCATCGTCGAGAGCGGTATTCAGGGCTTCTGAACCCTGAACAGAAGAACTTGACAGGGAAGGCGCCGGTGACCACCACGGTCACCCCGTCGAGCGGAAGCCCGCCCGGCCGGTCCCCGGCCCCTTCGTCCCCTCCGGCCTCTTCGCCCCCCTCGGCCTCCGGCGGAGGAGTGGCACCGGGCTCCGTCATGTTGACTCCCGCCGCCACGAGTTTCGTGATCAGCGGGGCCTTCTCCTTGCCGATGCCGTCGACGCGCTGCAGCTCCTCGGCGTCGGCGGCGACGATCCGGTCCATCGTCGCGAAGTGGCGGGCGATGCGGCGCGACATCGAACGACCCGTGCCGCGCACACCGAGGGCGCAGAAGACGCGGGAGAGCGGGCGGCCCCGGGCCGTGTCGAGGGCGGCGAGCAGATTGTCGGTGGAGGTCTCCCCCATCCGCTCCAGCGAGAGCAGTTGCTCACGCTCCAGTGTGAAGAGGTCGGCGAGGTCCTGGACGAGTCCCGCCTCGACGAGCTGGACGACCCGGGTGGAGCCGAGGCCCTCGATGTCGAGCTGGTCGCGCCCCGCGGCGTAGGACAGGGAGGCGACGAGACGGCAGTCGCGGCCCCGGACACAGCGCCAGCGCTGCTCGCTCCGGTCGATCTCCGAACCGCACTGCGGGCAGGCACCGGGGAACTCGATCGGCTTCTCGTCGCCCGTCCGCAGATGCGCCACGGGCGCCTCGACGCGGGGGATGATGTCCCCCGCCTTGTGGACCATCACCTGGTCACCCAGGCGCAGATCGCGACGGGTGATGTCGGCCGGATTGTGCAGCGTGGCGTGACCGACGGTGGATCCGTCTATCTCCACGGGCTCCAGCACGGCGCGCGGCGCGATGACGCCCGTCCTGCCGACGTTCCACTCGACGTCCAGAAGCCGGGTGACCTTCTCCACGGCCGGGAGCTTGTACGCGATGGCCCACCGCGGGGCCCGTGTCCCGGAGCCGGCGTCGGCCTGGTCGGCCGCGAGGTCGGCCTTGACCACGATGCCGTCGATGCCGAAGGGCAGGGAGGCACGCGACGCGGCGATCTCCTCGACCCCGGCCTGCACCTCCTCCGCCGTGGAGGCGGTGCGCGGCGCCACCGCCGTGTCCGCCGCGGTGCGCACGCCGAGCCGGGCGACGTACTCGAGCACCTCGCTGTGCGGGAGTTCGGCCAGGCCGGCGGTCAGCTCACCCGAATCGGGCAGGGCCAGCGCGGCGTAGGCGAAGAAGGTCATCTCCACGCGGTAGGGCCGGTCCTTGGCGCGCAGGGTGCCCGCCGCGCCGTTGCGCGGATTGGCGAAGGGGGCGCCGCCGTGTCGCGTGCGCGCCGCGTTGGCCTGCTCGAACTGCTCCTGCGTCATCAGGAGCTCGCCGCGGATCTCCAGGGTGACGGGAACGCCCAGCCGCTCGGGGAGACCGAGCACGGTACCGATCGCGTGCGAGACGTCCTCACCCGCCGTCCCGTCGCCCCGGGTGATCAGCCGCTCCAGCCGGCCCCGCCGGTAGCGCGCGGCGACGGCGAGGCCGTCGAGCTTGGGCTCCACGCTCCAGACGGCGACGGGCCGGCCGATCCGGCGCTCCACGGAAGCGGTCCACGTGACGAACTGCTCGGCGGAGAAGACGTTGTCCAGCGAGAGCATCGGAACCGTGTGGGGCACGTCGCCCACGGCGGCACCTCCCGCGACCTTCCCGGTCGGCGAGTCGGCGAGCGTCTCCTGCGGGTGCTCCTCCTCGTAGGCGTCGATCGCCCGCGCCAGCCGGTCGTACGCGTCGTCGTCGAGGGTGCTCTCGCCGGTGGCGTAGTAAGCGGCGGCGGCTTGCGTCGCCTGCTCCACCGCGGCGACGTAGGCGGCGGCGTCGGCGAGCGCGACAGCTGAGTTCGTCGTCATGGCCACCATCCTGCCGCCCAGCACTGACAACGCTCCCGGCCACCTCCCGGCCCGCCAGGAAGGAGAACGCTCTCCCGTCCCACTCGGCGACAACTCCGTTCATTTCACAGGCAGTCGGGGCCGCTGTTCAAATGCTTGACATGCTTCCGTCACACTTCTACGTTCAGTCGAGAGAGCGCTCTCTCTCCATGGCCGGACGACCGGTCAGGGAACCCCACTTCCTCAGTCAGGAGTGCTGTGCTCTTCCGTGACCGACACACGAGCGAACACCGCGTTCGCAGAAACCCGCCGCGGTGGCGTTACCGGATCGCGGGGCTGGCCGCCGCCGCGCTGGCTCTGTCCTTCGTCCACGCCCAGGTGGGGAACGCCGCCGGTGAGCAGAGCCCGCGCAGCGCGCCGAAGGCCGCCGCCGACGTGGTGCGCGTCGCCGAGTTCCTCGCCGAATGCCCCTACACCCACCGGGCCCCCGACGACCCGATCGTGCTGCCCAAGCTGCCGGGTGCCTCACACATGCACAGCTTCTTCGGCAACGTCTCCACCAATGCCAACTCCGACCTGGCCTCCCTGGAGCGGGCCGGCACCAGCTGCGCACCGGCCACCGACCTGTCGTCCTACTGGGTACCCACCCTGTACGACGGCAACAAGGAGGTGGAGCCCACCGGGACCACCTTCTACTACCTCGGTGAGGGCGTCCGGGACGACATCATCCGGACGATCCGGCCGTTCCCCCGGGGTCTCCGGATCGTCGCGGGCAACGCCAAGGCGACCGGCCCCGACGACAACACGATCTCCCGCTGGTCGTGCCTGCACCACGGCGAGGTCAACCCGTCCCACGACTTCGTCAACTGTCCCGCCGGCTCGATGATGGAGTCCTACCTGGACTTCCCGCAGTGCTGGAACGGCCGCGACCTGGACTCGGCCGACCACAAGAGCCACATGGCCTACCCGGTGGGCGGCGCCTGCCCGTCCACCCACCCCGTGCCCGTCCCCAAGCTGCGCCAGGTCCTGCGCTACCCGGTCAACGGTGATCCGGCCCGCTTCAGACTGGCGTCCGGGCGCGGTTACACCATGCACGGCGACTTCTTCAACGTCTGGCCCGAGGCGGAGATGGCACAGCGGGTGCGCGACTGCATCAACGCCATCATCAAGTGCGGGGCCGACGGCAGGCCCTGACGCCCCGCCCGGCCCACCTATCGGCAGGTGCCTGCCCGGAGCGTCCCGCCCCGGACAGGCACCCGACCCAAGGACTCCCCATTGAAGGCGGCTTCCCACCTCCCGGCGGCGCTCCTGGTCCCCGTCCTGCTGCTGCTCGCCGCGTCCACGTCCTGCTCCCCCGGGCCGGAGGCCGCTCCCGGCTCCGCACCGGGGACCCCGGCACACGCCACCTCGGCAGCGGGGCCGACCGCCGCCCCGCCCCCGTCCGCGGATCCGGGGTCCACGCACCCGCCCTCCGCCGGCCCGACGGACTTCGCGTGGATCCAGTTGATGGTCCCCATGGACGAAGGAGCGGTCTCCCTGCTGGCCCTAGCGGAGCGCGGTACCGCCGATCCCCGCCTGCGGCCCTGGGCGGCGGATCTGCGGACGGCCCTGACCGCCGAACTGGCGTCGCTGCGCCGCCTGCGCGACCGGATGGGGCTTCCGGGCACCGATGTGCACAAGGGCCACGACATGCCGGGCATGGTGACGGACACGGACCTGGCACAGGCGCGTACGGCCGAGGGCGCGGCCTTCGACCGCCTGCTCGTGGACGGGATCCGCGACCACCTTCGGCAGTCGGAACAGGTGTCGCGCTCCGAGAGCACGGCGGGCGGCGGCGACGCGGCCAGGGAGCGGGCCCGGGCGCTGGTGGACGCGCGCCGGGAGCAGCTGGCCGCGGTGGCCGCACTCCCCGCCCCCCTGGCGCCTGGGGCAGGAGGCGCGGAGCCAGGGCGCTGACGTGCCGGGACCCCCCGCGTCACGCGGGGACCACCCGGTATAAAGGCTGCATGACTGTCGACGTCCCGCCGCCCCTGCGCCCCGCCACCCTGGAGGACGTGGCCGCGGTGGCGGGCGTGTCCCGGGCCACGGTCTCCCGGGTGATCAACGGTGCCCCCACGGTGGACCCGGCTCTGCGCCGGGTCGTCGAGCAGGCGGTGGCCACCACGGGCTACGTCCCCAACCGGGCGGCTCGTTCGCTGGTCACCCGGCGGACCGACTCGATCGCGCTGGTGGTGTCCGAGCGTGAACGGCGCCCGCAGTCCGAGCCCTTCGTCGGCAGGATGTTCTCCGACCCGCACTTCGGGCGCGTGGTCGCCGGACTCCTCGACGTCCTGCGTCCGGCCGGCATCCAGATGGTGCTGATGCTGGCCGACGACGAGGCCTCGCGCAATCAGCTGCTGTCCTACCTGCGCCAGGGCCACGTCGACGGTGTGGTGCTGATCTCCTCCCACAGCGACGATCCGCTGCCCGACCTCCTCCGTGACACGAGGCTGCCCGCCGTACTGGCCGCCCGGCCCCCGCGGCCTTCGCCGCTGACCTACGTGGAGGCCGACCAGCGCGCGGGCGCGCAACTGGCCGCCGACCACCTGGTGGCCCTGGGCCGGCGTCGTGTGGCCACGGTCGCGGGACCGCAGGACATGCCCGCGGGGCGCGCGCGGCTGACCGGCTTCCTGGACGCGCTGACGCGGCACGGCGTCGAGGACGTGCTCAGCGCCGAGGGCGACTTCACCCAGGCGGGCGGAGCGTCCGCGATGCGCCGGTTGCTGAGCGAACGACCTGACCTGGACGCGGTGTTCATCGCCTCGGACCTGATGGCACTGGGCGCCCTGCCCGTGCTGCTGCGGGCGGGCCGGGACGTGCCCTCGGACGTGGCGGTCGTGGGCTTCGACGACAGCAGCGCCGCGGTGGCCTGCGATCCGCTTCTGACGACCGTGCGGCAGCCGGTGGAGGAGATGGCGGCGGAGATGGCCAGGCTGCTGCTGGAGCAGATCGGCAGGCCCGGCGGCCCTTCGCCCTCCGTCATCTTCCAGCCGACCCTGGTACGGCGTGACTCCGCGTGACTCGCGTGACCCGGCGTCCCTCAGCCGCGGGCGCCCGGCACGGTGACGTCCTCGTCCGGCAGGCTGCCCCGCGGGCCGGGCACACCGCCGTCCGCACCCGGCAGGACGCCGTCCGCTCCGGGCACGGCGGCACCTCCCCCCGGCACGCTGCCGCCCGCACCGGGCACGGCGGTCCCCGGGCCCGAACCGGCGTCGCCCGGGGCAGGCAGGACGTCGTACCCCGGCCGGACGGGGCCGTCGGCGCCCGGCACCACATCGACGGCCACCGAGAGCGGAGCGTCCACCGGTCCGGGGCCCGTGCAGCTCTCGGGCCCCAGCGGCACCTGGGGCCCGGAGAGCTCCCGTAGCCAGCGGGCCAGGACCCGGTGCACCGCCTCCGCGCCCACCAGCCCCGTGGCCGGCACCGCCTCCCCCGCGGCCGCGTCCGCCGCCACCGCGTCCAGGGGGTCGGTCAGCGTGCGCGGCCACAGCAGGAAGGGCCGCGACTGCGCGCCGCCGAGCCCGCCGTGCGAGCCGATCTGCTCCTCGAACGCGTGGACGCTCCCGGTGGCGGGGTCGTACATCGAGTTGACCATGACGTCGGCGACGTGCGGGAAGCCGTCGGTGCGCCGCACCGCCTCCGCGGCCCCCGGCGCGAAGCCCGTGAGCGGCCCCTCCCCGTCCTCCAGTTCCGACACCGGGACCTCCGCCCCGCCCCGCCACAGCACCACGGAACCGTGCCGCTCGCTCCGCACGAGCAGGAAGCCGATGCCGGGATGGCCGGCGAGCGTGTCCAGCAGTGCCGGATGGCGGCGGTCGAGCTGCTCGCGCGAGGCCCGCCCCTCGATGTCCGGGAACGACAGCAGCCCGAGGTTGCCGGAGGCGAGCACCACCGGATCCGACGGTTCGGCGGGGCGCTCCGCATCCCGGCCGCCGACGGGCCGGCGCAGCGCGATACGCACGGCGTCCCGCGCCTCGGACGCGCTGCGGGTGCGCTGCGCCCGGCGGGGCACGGGCAGCCCGCACCCCGCCCGTACGAGGTCCTTGAGCGTGAGTCCGTACCGCCCCGCGAAGGTCTCCCCGGGGCTCTGGCCGTGGTCGGACAGCAGCACGATCCGGTACCTGCGGGGAGTGTGCTCGGCGACCTGCATCATGAGGCCCAGCGAGCGGTCGAGGCGCCGGAGGACCTTCTCCGCGTCCCGGCTGTGCGGACCGGAGTGGTGCGCGACCTCGTCGTAGGCGACGAGGTCGGCGTAGACCGCCGTCCGCCCGGCGAACATGTCGCCGATCACCGCCGCGACCACCACGTCGCGTTCCACGACGGTCGCGAAGGCCCTGATGAAGGGGTAGAGCCCACCGCGCTTGACCCGGGGGGACACCCTCCGCACGCGGGCCCCGGTGGACTGGCAGATCTCGCGGACCACCTCGGCGGCAAAGGAGAGGGCGGTGCGCACGGCGTTGGCCGGGTCGGAGAAGTAGGCGAAGTAGCCGGCCCGCGAGCGTCGCCCCTTGCCGAGCCGGGCGGCCATGGACAGGACGAGGGCGAGCTGGTCGGCGCCTCCGCTGAAGAGGTTGCCCCGGCTCGCCCCGTCGACGGTGAGCAGGCCGCCCTCGCGGGTGCGCGCTACCGCCCTGCGCTGCAGTTCCAGTGCGCTGGCGGGCCTGCTGGAGACCATGACCGTGCCGGTCTCCTTCTCGTACCAGCGGAAGGCCGGTACGTCGAAGTTGGTGCCGTGCAGGATGCCGAGCTGGCTGGCGCCGGTCTGACTGGACCAGTCGGTGGTCCAGGGGGTGAGCCGGTGGCCCGCCTCGTCCGCCAGCAGGGCAGCCACGGCCGGCATGAGGCCGGCGGCCGCCGCCCGCTCGAGGACGTCGTGGCCCACGCCGTCGAGCTGTACGAACAGGATGCCGGGCGGCCCGCCGCGGCCTTTGTCCGCGGTCCCCGGCGTGCCGCCCCGCCGCCGGCGACGGTCGGCGAGGCGGGAGAGTCTGCGCCGGTAGGCGTCGTCGTCGCGGACCGCGAGGGCGGTGGAGGTCGCCGACGCGACCGCGGACATGACGGCGGCCACCACGACGGCGTTCTCCGGGTCGGCGGCCCCCCGTCCGTCCGGGATGAGCCTCAGCGCGACCAGCAGCAGCGATCCGTTGAGGAAGAAGACGAGCGCGCCCAGCACCAGGGCGGGGACGACGAGCAGCGCCCTGACCAGGACCGGCCACACCAGGGCGGAGAGCAGTCCGAAGGCGCCCGCGCCCCAGGCCGCGGTGAAGGCGGTCCTGGTGACGCTGTCGCCGTCGTCGGACTGGAGCTGGAAGTCGGGCAGGATCCCGGCGAGCGCCAGCATCGTGAGCGTGGTGACCGCCCATACCGCGACCACGCGCAGGAGGGTTCTTCCCGCCGTACGCCATCGCCTGTCAACCACGCCGTTCCACCTCACGTCCGGGCCCGGATGCCGTCACGGACCCGCGCCAAGCCTTTCACAGCCGGTCCGGGCGCCGGCCGGAGGCCGACGCCCGCCGCACCGTGAGACGTCCGCGCCCCTGTCCGCCTCCCCGCCGTTCCCGTGAACCGCCCCTCCCCTGACCGGACATGACGCCCGAAACCACCCGTCCGGCAGCGTGCGGTAGCCGCCCGTGCCCGGACCGTGGCGGCGGGCGGGGGTGCACCGGCGTGACGGGTGCGCGGAGCGCATACGCTCGTACGCGTACGGCGGCAGCGACGGCGCGGGCGAGGAGGCGGGACGGTGGAGGTCACGTGGTGGGGGCATGCCACCTGCACGATCGAGGATGCCGGGGCGCGGGTGCTGACGGACCCGTTGTTCGTGCGGCGCTTCGCGCACCTGCGCCGCAGGCGCGGCGATGTGCCGCCGCCCGAGGCCGCGGTCGCCGACGCGGTCCTGATCTCCCATCTGCACTCCGACCACCTGCACCTGCCCTCCCTGGCCCGCCTCGCGCCCGGCAGCCTGCTGATCGTGCCCAGGGGCGCGGTCGGGGCCGTGCCGGGTCTGCGGGTGCTGCGCCGGATGCGCGGGCTGCGGATCACCGAGGTCGCCCCGGGCGACGAGGTCCGAGTCGGCGAGGCGCTGATCCGGGCGGTCGTGGCCGTGCACGACGGCCGCAGGTACCCGGTGGGCCCGCACCGCGTCCCGGCCCTGGGCTACGTGGTCGAGGGCGAGGCGCGCACCTACTTCGCCGGGGACACCGGTCTGTTCGACGGGATGGCCGAGGCGGTCGGGCCGGTGGACGTGGCCCTGCTGCCGGTCGGCGGCTGGGGCCCGAATCTGGGCGCTCACCATCTGGACGCCGCCCGTGCGGCCCGGGTCCTGACGATGCTGGGCCCGCGGTCCGCGGTGCCCGTGCACTACGGCACGTACTGGCCGATCGGGATGGACGCCGTCCGGCCGCACGAATTCCACTCCCCGGGTGACGAATTCGTCCGGCACGCGGCGCTGGTGGCGCCCGAGGTGGCGGTGCACCGGCTGGGGCACGGCGAGCATGTGAGACCGGAGGCCCGTAGGTGATACAGGAGTTGGTGCGGCAGCTGCCGACGGCGTCGACCCAGCAGGCCGCGGGTTATCCGACCCTGTTCCTGCTCGTGGCGCTGGGTTCTCTGGTACCGGTGGTGCCCACGGGGGCCCTGGTGAGCTCGGCCGCCGTGGTGGCGCTCCACCAGCCGTCGCCGTTCGCCCTGCTCGTGGTGTTCGGCGTGGCCTCGGGTGCCGCGTTCCTCGGGGACGTCTGCCTGTACTGGCTGGGGCAGCGGGGGGTGCGGTCCGAGCACGGCTCCAAGTGGCTGGAGGCCCTCACCCGGCGGGCCGCTCCGGAGCGGCTCGAACAGGCGCAGCAGAAGCTGGAGGATCACGGCACGGTGGTGCTGGTGCTGTCCCGGCTGGTGCCGGCCGGGCGGATACCCGTGATGCTGGCCTGTCTGCTCGGCCGGATGCCGTTGCGCCGGTTCGCCCACGGCGACGTGCCCGCGTGCCTGGCGTGGGCGGCGACGTACCAGCTGATCGGGCTCTTGGGGGGCTCGCTCTTCCCGCAGCCCTGGCAGGGGGTGGTCGCGGCGGTCGCCCTGACGCTGCTGATCAGCGGCACGCCCGCGCTCTGGCGCCGGCTGCGCACCCGGTTCGCGCACTGACCGCGGGCCGGGCGGGGTCTCAGGCGCCCAGCACGCGGGAGCCGCCGACCGGCAGGTCCCAGAGGTCCTCGCGGGGGTGCCCGGCCTGTCTCCAGGCCGTACGGAGCCGGGTCAGCGGCTCGAGCACGGGTTCGGCCGACAGCAGGAAGGTCGCCCAGTGCATCGGCGCCATCGCCCGTGCCCCGAGGTCGCCGTACGCCTGCACGGCTTCCTCGGGGTCGGTGTGCACGTCCGAGAGCCACCAGCGCGGCTCGTACGCCCCGATCGGCAGCATCGCGAGGTCGAGTCCCGGGTAGCGGCGGCCGATCTCCCGGAACCAGTGGCCGTAGCCGGTGTCCCCGGCGAAGTACACCCGCTGTCCCCGCCCGTCCGCGATCACCCAGCCGCCCCACAGGGAGCGGCAGGTGTCCAGGAGGGTGCGCTTGGACCAGTGGTGGGAGGGCACGAAGTCGAACCGGACGCCGCGCAGCTCCGCCGACTCCCACCAGTCGAGTTCGGTGACGCTGGTGAAGCGGCGGCGCCGGCACCAGCGTCCGACCCCCGCCGGGACGAACAGCGGGGTGTCCCGGGGCAGCCTGCGGAGCGTGGGGGCGTCGAGGTGGTCGTAGTGGTTGTGGCTGATGAGGACGGCGTCCACCGGGGGCAGCTCGTGCCACGCCACGCCGACCGGGGTGATCCGGGCCGGTGTGCCGAGGATGCGGCGGGACCAGACGGGGTCGGTGAGGATCGTGAGTCCGCCGGCCCGGACGATCCAGCTGGCGTGCCCGGCCCAGGTGACGGCCACGGTGTCCTCGCCGACGGCGGGGAGCGGCGCGGGGGCGTACGGGAGCCGGTGGATGCCCCGGAGCCCTTCGGCGTTGGGCCGGAGGGCGCGCTCACGCGCCAGCCGGGTCATGCCCCTGACACCCGGGAGCGGGGCCGTCAGCCGGTCCGCGAAGCTGCGGGGCCACATACGGATTTCACCGAGCGGGCGCGGCGCGTCGACGGGGCGGCCGAGGGGTACGGGGCCCGCGGCGGCGGGCGAGCGCTCGGTCTGTTCCGTCATCGAGAGGCTCCCGTCATCGGAGGGCGTCGAGGGCTGCTGCGAAAATGCTGAGTGCTCGTGCGACGTGGGGCAATTCCAGGGGATCCACCGCAGTGAGGGACTCCGTCTGCTCCTGCGGGGTCGAGCCGAGCAGCGGCCCGGTGCCGAGCCGCACCCGGAGCGCGCCCAGCTCGTCGCCGAACCGGTGCCCTCCGGGGGCGGGCGCGCCGAGGCGCTCCGTCAGGTACTCCTCCAGCTCCATGGAGTCCGTGACGCCGCGGTCGGCCAGCCGTGGACGGAGCGGGCCGAGGTCGGCGTAGAGGTGGCGGCCGGCCTGCGGTGGTCTGGCCAGTGCTCCGGCGGTGAGCACGGCGCGGTGGGCGGCGGAGGCGATCCGGGCGTGGAGGGCGGCGGCCTGCCTGCTCCGGGCGGT
>NZ_JBEXWB010000182.1:0-12348 GCF_040629645.1 Streptomyces sp. NPDC005899
CGGGCCACCGCCCCTGCGGCGCAGGCCCGCACCGCCCCGGCGACCGTCGCCCTGCCCGTGTTCCCGGACCCGGCCCCGGGAGGGGGCGCCCCGGCGCCCTCCGGGGCCGCCGAGGCGCCCGTGGCCCCGCCGAAGCAGGGGCGCGACCGCTACCTCGACCTGCTGCGGGCCGTCGCCCTCGTGCGCGTGGTCTGCTTCCACCTCTTCGGCTGGGCCTGGCTGACCGTCCTCTTCCCGTCCATGGGCGTGATGTTCGCCCTGGCCGGTTCGCTGATGGCCCGCTCCCTGGCCCGCCCGGCGTGGAGCGTCATCCGGGGCCGGCTCCGCCGGCTCCTCCCGCCGATGTGGGCGTTCTCCCTCCTCGTCGTGCCGGTGATGTTCGCGCTGAGCTGGAAACCCGTGCGCGAGGAGGGGCTGTGGTGGTTCGTCAAGATCGGCTGCTACATCCTCCCGGTCGGCTCCCCGCCCTACCCCGAGGAGAGCGGCTCGACCGGCGGGTGGCTGGAGGTGTCCTGGGCCGACCAGGCGGTGGGACCGCTCTGGTACGTCCGCGCCTACCTCTGGTTCGTGCTCGCCTCACCGCTGCTGCTCAAGGCCTTCCGCAGGCTGCCGTGGGTCACCCTGCTCGCCCCTATCGCCCTCACCGCGGTCATCGGCACCGGCCTGGTCACCGTCCCCGGCATGTTCGGTGAGGGGCTCATCGACTTCGCCGTCTTCGGCTCCTGCTGGGTCCTCGGGTTCGCCCACAACGACGGGCTGCTCAAGGAGGTCCCCCGCTACCTGGCGGTGTCAAGCGCCGCGATGGTCATGGGCTTCGGCCTGTGGTGGGCCTCAGGACACCTCACCGAGGAGGGCTGGAACCTCGACGAGATCCCCCTCGCCCAGGCCACCTGGTCCCTCGGCTTCTGCGCGATCCTCCTCCTGTACGCGCCGTCCTGGCAGAAGCTGCCCGGCAGGCTCGCCGGCTGGGACAGCCTGGTCACGCTCGCCAACAACCGGGCCGTGACGATCTACCTGTGGCACAACATCCTCCTGATGGCGGCCGCACAGCTCATCGACCAGTCCTGGAACATCCCGTGGTTCGGCGACGCCTTCGGCCCGTACATCGAGAAGTCGTACAACGGCCTGATCCTCGTCCTGATCTGGCCGCTGCTCGGCGTCGCGATCCTCGCCTTCGGCTGGGTCGAGGACGTGGCCGCGAAACGCCGGCCGCGCCTGTGGCCCAACGGGTCCACCAGGGGCCGAGCCCGCGTCTGAGGCGCCGGGCAGGGGTGCGGCGGGCCCGGCTCACCGCGCCCCCACCGGCCGAGTGAGAGCAAGGTTGCGCACCGGTCACCTCACGGCACGGCGCCGAAACGCGACCTCCCTAGCGTCGGGAGCACAACACCCCGACCCCTGTGGAGGCGCGTGATGGCCGGTCGTTGGATCGAGCAGTGGGAGCCGGAGGACGAGACCTTCTGGCACGAGACGGGCGAGCGGGTCGCCCGGCGGAACCTGTGGTTCTCCGTGCTCTCCGAGCACATCGGATTCTCGGTCTGGTCCCTGTGGTCCGTCATGGTCCTGTTCATGGGACCGGAGTACGGGATCGACCCGGCCGGGAAGTTCTTCCTCATCTCGACGGCCACCCTGGTCGGTGCCGTCGTCCGCGTGCCGTACACCTTCGCCGTCGCCCTCTTCGGCGGGCGCAACTGGACGGTCTTCAGCGCCTTGTCGCTGCTGGTGCCGACCGGCGCCGCGTTCCTGGTCATGGAGCCCGGCACCTCGTACACGACGTTCCTCGTCGTCGCGGGGCTCACCGGCATCGGCGGCGGCAACTTCGCCTCGTCGATGACCAACATCAACGCCTTCTTCCCGCTCCGCAAGAAGGGCTGGGCGCTCGGTCTCAACGCGGGCGGCGGCAACATCGGCGTACCGGTCGTGCAGCTGGTCGGCCTCCTGGTGATCGGCACGGCGGGAGCGGCCCACCCGCGGATCGTGCTCGGCGTGTACGTGCCCCTGATCGTCGTCGCCGCGGTCTGCGCCGCGCTGCGCATGGACAACCTCCGGCCCGTGCAGAACGACACCGGGGCGGCCCTCCAGGCGGTGCGGGAGCCGCACACCTGGATCATGGCGACGCTCTACATCGGCACCTTCGGTTCGTTCATCGGGTACAGCTTCGCCTTCGGCCTGGTCCTGCAGACCCAGTTCGGCCGGACCCCGCTCCAGGCCGCCTCACTCACCTTCGCCGGCCCCCTGCTCGGCTCCCTGATCCGCCCCGCCGGCGGCTGGCTCGCCGACCGGTACGGCGGCGCCCGGATCACCCTGTGGAACTTCGCGGCGATGGCCGCGGCGACCGGTGTGGTGGTGTACGCCTCCCGGATCGAGTCGCTGGGCGTGTTCCTCATCGGCTTCATCGCGCTGTTCGTGCTGACGGGACTCGGCAACGGTTCGACGTTCAAGATGATCCCGGGCATCTTCCACGCCCAGGGGATCGGCAGGGGACTGAGCGGGGACGAGGCGGCGGCGTACGGCAGGCGGCTGTCCGGTGCGGCCATGGGCCTCATCGGGGCGGTCGGCGCACTGGGCGGCCTCGCGATCAACCTCGCCTTCCGGCAGTCCTTCGCGGCCTCGGGCGCCGGAACGGCCGCCTTCTCGGCCTTCCTCGTCTTCTACGCCGTCTGCTTCACCCTCACGTGGGCGGTATACCTTCGGCGCCCCGCGGCGGTGCCCGCGAAGCCCCAGCTCAGCTACGCCGAGGTGTGAGGATGGCCCCCAGGCGTCATGTGACGTAACGGGCGGGAAATACAAGCGAACCGAGCCTGTCACGCAGGGTTGGCAGTCTCGGTCCTCCGCACCATCGAGCACCAGCGGGACGAGAGCCGGGTATCACGCCATGCACGACGACGACGCACAGCACGGGCCCCTCGCGGGCTTCACGGTCGGGGTGACCGCCGCCCGTCGCGCCGAGGAGCTGGGGACGCTCCTCACGCGCAGGGGCGCCGCGGTCCTGCACGCGCCCGCGCTGCGGATCGTCCCGCTCGCGGACGACAGCGAACTCCTCGCGGCCACGAAGGAACTGATCGACGACGCCCCCGACGTCGTGATCGCCACGACCGCCATCGGCTTCAGGGGCTGGGTGGAGGCCGCGGACGGCTGGGGTGTCGGTGACGCGCTCCTGGAGCTGCTGCGCGGGGTCGAACTCCTCGCCCGCGGCCCCAAGGTCAAGGGAGCCATCCGGGCCGCCGGGCTCACCGAGGCGTGGTCGCCCGGGTCCGAGTCGATGGCCGAGGTCCTGGACCGGCTGCTGGCCGAGGGGGTCGCCGGCCGCCGGGTGGCCCTCCAGCTGCACGGCGAGCCGCTGCCCGGCTTCGTCGAGGCGCTCCGGGCGGCGGGCGCCGAGGTCGTGGGCGTGCCCGTCTACCGGTGGATGCCGCCGGAGGACATCACGCCCCTCGACCGCCTGCTGGACGTCACCGTCGCCCGCGGTCTCGACGCCCTCACCTTCACCAGCGCCCCCGCCGCCGCCTCCTACCTGAACAGGGCGGAGTCCCGCGGCATGCTCCCCGAGGTGCTGTCCGCCCTGGGCCACGACGTCGTCGCGGCGTGCGTGGGGCCGGTCACCGCCCTGCCGTTGCAGGCGCGGGGCATCGACACCCTCCAGCCGGAACGCTTCCGGCTCGGCCCGCTCGTGCAGCTCCTCTGCGCCCAACTGCCCGCCCGGGCGCGCACGCTCCCGGTCGCCGGCCACACGGTCGAGATCCGGGGGCACGCCGTGCTCGTCGACGGCGCCCTGCGCCCCGTCCCGCCCGCGGGGATGGCCCTGCTGCACACGCTCGCCCGCAGGCCGGGCTGGGTCGTCTCCCGCTCCGACCTGCTGCGGGCGCTGCCCGGCAGCGGCACCGACGAGCACGCCGTGGAGACGGCGATGGCCCGGCTGCGCACCGCCCTCGGGGTGGCGCGGCTCATCCAGACGGTCGTCAAGCGGGGCTACCGGCTGGCGCTGGACCCCTCGGCCGACACCAAGTACGCCGGTACCTGAGGCGGGTACGACGGTGCCCGGACCGGGCCGGGCGGCGTCCGGGCCGGGCGGATACCGTGCCGGGATGACCGATGACATCCACCGTCTGACCGCGGACGTCCGGCTGAGGCCCGCGACGCTCGGCGACGCCGCGTCCTTCGCCGAGGCCCTGACGCGCAGCCGCGCCCACATGCGCCGTTGGGAGCCCGTACGGCCCGAGGAGTTCTACACCCCCGAGGGCCAGGCCCGGCGCCTGTCCGGGCTGCTGGCGGACCGGGACGCGGGGCGTGCGATGCCCTGGGTGCTGGCCGACGAGGAGGACCGGGTCGTGGGCGCGATGACGCTGGCCTCCATCGAACGCGGGCCGTTCCGCAACGCCCGGCTCGGTTACTGGGTGGACGTCGGCCGGGCGGGCCGGGGGCTGGCGACGGCCGCCGTCGGCCGGGTCTGCGAGGTGGCGCGCGACGGGCTCGGGCTGCACCGCGTCGAGGCGGGCACGGTGGTCGACAACACCGCCTCGCAGCGCGTGCTGGCCAAGTGCGGCTTCGAGCAGATCGGTACGGCGCCGCGCTACCTCCACATCGACGGCCGGTGGGCGGACCACCGGCTGTTCCAGCGGATCCTGCACGACGGGCCGCCGCAGCGCTGAGCAGCGCCCACCGCGCGCCCCGGTGAGCGTGCCGGTGGTGCGTGCGGAGACGGTGGGGCACCGCTCCGGGCGGCAGGAGGGGTTCCGGGCCGGGCCCGCGGCGGGCACTCTGGACGGGACCTCCCTGCACGGACGGCTCCCCACAGGTGACCCGAGGCGGTGACAGGCTCATGGCGGCGGGCACGGGCACGGCGCGCGGCCGGCGGTTCGACTCCGGCCGGGTCTGTCTCGACCTGGTGGCGACGGGAGCGGGCACCTCCGGCGGCCAGGAGCAGCTCGACCGCCCCGGCCGCCTCGCCGACTGGCTGGTGGCCTGCGGGCTGGTGCCCGCGGGGACGGACCTGGGAGGCGTGGACGAGACCTGGGTGGCGCGCTTCCGGCAGGCGCGTACGTGCCTCGACCGGCTCATGACCGCGGAACTGGCCGGGGACGGCGCCGACAGCCACCCGGAGGACGGCGGCCCCCTGGAGGACGTCAACGCCCTGGCGGCGGTGGCGCCGCCCGGAGTGCGGGCCGTACGGGGCCGGAGCGGCGCTCTCGTACGGGAGCTGGGCTCCGCCCCCTCCTGCGAGGCCCTGCTGGCGGCGGTGGCCCGGGACGCCGTGGACCTGCTGACCGACCCGGTGGCCCGGGCGGGGCTGCGGCGCTGTGAGGGCGATGCCTGCCGACGGCTCTACCTGGACACCTCACGGGGCCGGCGGCGGCGCTGGTGCTCCAGCGAGCTCTGCGGGAACCGGGAGCGGGTGGCCCGGCACCGCCGCCTGAAGGCCGTGCGGTGACACACCGCCACCGCCGCGTGGGGGGCACCCCGCCGGAAGAAAGTCCCGCGTCCGCTGAATGAACCGGCGCCCGGGCCCGTATCGATGGTCACAGAGCTCCACAGGGTCTCGACCGGGAGGTTCGGGTGCGCAAGGATGCGGCCGTGGCCGATGACCGTCCGCACAGGGCTCGACACCGCGGTGGGCCGTCCCGCCCAGCCTCCGCCGTCCCCGACGAGGAGCTGATGCGGGCGCTGTACCGGGAACATGCCGGGCCCCTGCTCGCCTACGTGCTCCGGCTCGTCGCCGGGGACCGCCAGCGGGCCGAGGACGTCGTGCAGGAAACGCTCATCCGTGCCTGGAAGAACGCCGGTTCGCTCAACCGGGCCACCGGCTCCGTCCGCCCCTGGCTGGTGACGGTCGCCCGGCGCATCGTCATCGACGGCCACCGCAGCCGGCAGGCCCGGCCGCGCGAGGTCGATCCGTCGCCGCTGGAGGTCATTCCCGCGGAGGACGAGATAGACAAGGCGTTGTGGCTAATGACGCTCTCGGACGCACTCGACGATGTGACCCCCGCCCACCGGGAAGCATTGGTCGAGACCTACTTCAAGGGCCGTACGGTCAACGAGGCGGCCGAAGTGCTCGGCGTTCCCAGCGGGACCGTGCGGTCCCGCGTGTTCTACGCACTGCGTTCGATGAAACTCGCGCTGGAGGAGAGGGGGATCACGGCATGAGCGACCAGGAATGGCAGCCCTTCGGGCCCCGGCCGGCAGGCCCCCGCGGCCCGTCCGGGCCGCAGGGGCCGTCGGCCGACCCCTTCGGCCTCCCCCGGGAGGGCCCGGAACACGACGCCGCCGGCGCCTACGTGCTGGGCATCCTCGACGACGCCGAGGCGAGCGCCTTCGAGGCGCACCTGGCCCACTGCGCGCTGTGCGCCGCCCACCTCGACGAGTTCGCCGGGATGGAGCCCGTGCTGGCGATGCTCGCGGAAGCACCCGCCGAGCCGGGCGCGCGCCCCGTCCCGCACGTGCCCGAGCGGCCCGCGCCCCGGCTCCTGGCCGGACTGGTCGACGAGGTCGCGCGCAAGCGGTCGCAGCGGCGCCGGCGGACCGGCTACCTGGTCGCGGCGGCGGCGGTCCTCGTCATCGGGGGCCCGGTGGCCGTGGTCGCGTCGACGGGCGGTGAGGGGTCCGGCACACAGGTGGAGGCCGCCGGTCCCCATCCCACGAGCCCCGCCGAGGACGCCTTCTTCCACCACATGAAGGAGAAGCTGCGGGCGACCGACCCGACCACCCGGGTCGCCGCGGCCATCGGCATGGAGCCGAAGGCCTGGGGCACGCACACCGTCCTGGAACTGAAGAACGTCAAGGGGCCCCGGAAGTGCCGCCTGGTCGCCGTCTCCCGCTCCGGGGAGGAGGAGGTCGTCACCTCCTGGTCGGTGCCGACGTGGGGGTACGGGATCGAGGACTCCAACCACGCGAGCGCGAGGAACCCGCTCTACGTGCACGGTGGCACGGCGATGGCCCGGCAGGACATCGACCACTTCGAGGTGCGCACGTTCGACGGCGAGCGGCTGGTGGAGATCGACGCGTAGGTCCCGCTCCGGACCGGGCGGTTGCGGGTACTTCCTCCGGGCCGGACCCGGCCCGGAGGAAGTACCCGGAACGCAACGCGGGCCGCAGGTGCGCGAGGCCCCCCTTTCGCGTACGGTTGACGGCTGCCCGATGCACGTCAGAAGGGGGCCTCGGTGGCCGCGCAGGATGCCGCTGTCGATTCGTTGCGGGACCGGGAAATCGGAGTCGAGCAAGAACATCTGGACCGGGTGTACCACCGCCTCGAAGAGAAGATCCACGAGGCGGAATTTCTCATGCGGGACGCCGGGAAGCGGGGCCAGGTAGGCACCCCGGGGGCGCTCGCCGAGCGGGACGCGCAGGTCTTCCGCGCCGGTGTCCACCTCAACCGGCTGAACAGCGAGTTCGAGGACTTCCTGTTCGGCCGGATCGACCTGCTGCGCGGCAAGGACGGCGAGCGCGGCCCGGACGGCGCGTTCACCTCCGTCGAACCCGCCGACGACTCCGTACGGGAGGACGGCACCGCCGACATCGCGGAGACACTCCACATCGGCCGCATAGGAGTCCTGGACTCCGACTACGCGCCGCTGGTGATCGACTGGCGTGCCCCGGCCGCGGCGCCGTTCTACCGGTCGACGCCCAAGGACCCGGGCAGAGTCGTGCGACGGCGGGTCATCCGCTCCAAGGGCCGCCGGGTCCTCGGGGTCGAGGACGACCTGATGCGCCCGGAGCTGACCGCGTTCCGGGACGGCGAGCGACTGCCGGTCATCGGCGACGGCGCACTGATGGCCGCACTGGGCCAGGCCCGCAGCCACACGATGCGCGACATCGTCTCCTCCATCCAGGCGGAGCAGGACCTGGTGATCCGCGCTCCGGCCGCCTCCGTCACGGAGGTGTCCGGCGGACCGGGCACCGGCAAGACGGCGGTCGCCCTGCACCGGGCCGCGTACCTCCTCTATCAGGACCGGCGCCGGTACGCGGGCGGCATCCTCGTCGTCTCCCCGACTCCTCTCCTGGTCGCGTACACGGAAGGTGTGCTCCCCTCGCTCGGTGAGGAGGGGCAGGTCGCGATCCGTGCGGTCGGCTCGCTCTCCGACGAGGCCGCGGGCACCGAGGGGGCCACGACGTACGACGAGCCCGCCGTCGCCCGGATCAAGGGCTCGTCCCGGATGCTCCACGTGCTGCGCAAGGCCGCCCGTGGAGCCCTGGAGCAACCGGCCGCGCGGCCGGCGGCCCGGGAGGGGCAGCTCTCCTTCGGCGAGGCGGAGGCGGAGGCGCAGGCGGATCGGGGCACGCCGGACCGGCTCCGGGTGGTGGCCTTCGGCGCCCGGGTCGAACTGGAGGCGGACGAGCTCCGGCGCATCCGGCACAACGTCCTCGGCGGCACCGCGCCCGTGAACCTGCTGCGCCCGCGCGCCCGCAAACTGCTGCTGGACGCCCTGTGGGGCAAGTCCTCGGGCCGGGGCCGCTACACCGACCCGGAGCTCGTCGCGGAGCTCCGCTCCTCCTTCGACGAGGACGTCTCCACCGAGCCCGTGTTCCTGGAGTTCCTGAACGCCTGGTGGCCGGAGCTCACGCCCCGCCGGGTCCTGGCCGCCATGGCCGACGAGCGGCGGCTGAGCCGGTGGGCGCGCCGGATCCTCAACCAGGGCGAGGTGCGCCGGCTGGCCCGCTCGCTGAAGCGGCTGGGCGAGGACGGCGGGGGGCCCCTCTCCGTCCACGACGTGGCCCTGCTGGACGAGCTGCAGACGCTGCTGGGGACCCCGCACCGCCCCAGGAGGAAGCGTGAGCTCGACCCCCTGGACCAGCTGACCGGTCTGGAGGAGCTGATGCCCCGGCGGGAGGAGACCCAGCGGGAGCGGGCGGAGCGGCTGGCGGCGGAGCGCACCGAGTACGCGCACGTCATCGTCGACGAGGCGCAGGACCTGACCCCCATGCAGTGGCGCATGGTCGGCCGCCGCGGCCGGCACGCCACCTGGACGATCGTCGGCGACCCCGCCCAGTCCTCCTGGTCCGATCCGGACGAGGCGGCCGCGGCCCGTGACGAGGCGCTCGGCAACCGGCCCCGGAGGCGGTTCACCCTCACGGTGAACTACCGCAACCCGGCCGAGATCGCCGAGCTGGCGGCGAAGGTGCTGGCGCTCGCCATGCCGGGGATGGAGTCCCCGGCGGCGGTGCGCTCCACCGGCGTGGAGCCGCGCTTCGAGACGGTGCGCGGCGGGGACCTCGCCGGGACCGTGCGCGAGGAGGCGCGCAGGCTGCTCGCGGAGGTGGACGGCACCGTCGGCGTCGTCGTCGCGATGAACCGCCGCGCGGAGGCCCGGGGCTGGCTCCAGGAGCTCGGCGAGCGTGTGGTGGCGCTGGGCAGCCTGGAGGCGAAGGGCCTGGAGTACGACGCCACGGTGGTCGTCTCGCCCGCGGAGATCGCGGACGAGTCCCCGGCCGGGCTGCGGGTGCTGTACGTGGCGCTCACCCGCGCGACGCAGCAGCTCACCGTGGTCTCCGGCGAGCGCGACATGCCGGACGAGCACGGGGTGCCGGACCTGCTGAGGGACTGAGGACCGGGGTCCGGGACCGCGGTGCCCGCTGCCGCGTGGGAGCGGCCCGTGACGGCCGTCGGCTCTTTTTTCGAGTCGGCGCGCCGTACGGGAATCACTTTTCCGAGGTCTTTGTTAGCCTTGGTGTCGGCACCGGCTCGATCCAAGCCCCCGGGCCCAACCTTCGTCGCTTCGAGCGACCACTTGCCGCGAGGCGAGCATGGCGGGCCGGTGTCACACAGCGAGAAGACAGACCCGCGTCACCTGATGGTGGCGCGGGTCTGTTTGCGTTTGACGCCCGGCCGGGGTTCCCCGGGACGGCGACTTCTCGTATGGTGGAAAAAACTTTCCGAAAGGTGGCAGCTATTACCGGCTACCGGTCGGTAGGTGCGACCATTCGGAACGCGCGTACGGGCTCTGCCCCGCCTGCGCGCCAGCAATGAAGCTAAGGAAAGCGAAGGACTCGCCATGGCAACGGCGCCCAGCGTCTCGTACTCGATGACGGTCAGGCTGGAGGTGCCCGCGAGCGGCACAGCGGTCTCCCAGCTCACCACGGCCGTGGAGTCCTCCGGCGGTTCGGTCACCGGCCTCGACGTGACCGCTTCCGGCCACGAGAAGCTGCGGATCGACGTCACCATCGCGGCGTCCTCCACCTCGCACGCGGAGGAGATCGTCGAAGGCCTGCGGGACATCGAGGGCGTCGTCCTCGGCAAGGTCTCCGACCGCACCTTCCTCATGCACCTCGGCGGCAAGATCGAGATGGCCTCCAAGCACCCGATCCGCAACCGTGACGACCTCTCGATGATCTACACCCCGGGTGTGGCCCGGGTCTGCATGGCGATCGCCGAGAACCCCGAGGACGCCCGCCGCCTCACCATCAAGCGGAACTCCGTGGCCGTGGTCACGGACGGTTCGGCGGTCCTCGGTCTCGGCAACATCGGCCCGAAGGCGGCCCTGCCGGTCATGGAGGGCAAGGCGGCGCTCTTCAAGCGCTTCGCCGGGATCGACGCCTGGCCGCTCTGCCTGGACACCCAGGACACCGACGCCATCGTCGAGATCGTGAAGGCGATCGCCCCCGGTTTCGCGGGCATCAACCTCGAGGACATCTCCGCCCCGCGCTGCTTCGAGATCGAGGCACGGCTGCGCGAGGCCCTGGACATCCCCGTCTTCCACGACGACCAGCACGGCACGGCGATCGTGGTCCTGGCCGCGCTGACGAACGCGCTGCGCGTGGTCGGCAAGTCGATCGGTGACGTGCGGGTCGTCATGTCCGGCGCGGGAGCCGCCGGCACGGCCATCCTGAAGCTGCTCATCGCGGCGGGCGTCAAGCACGCCGTCGTCGCCGACATCCACGGTGTGGTGCACGCGGGCCGCGAGGACCTCGCCCCGGCCGATCCCGACTCGCCGCTGCGGTGGATCGCCGACAACACCAACCCGGAGGGTGTCACGGGCACCCTCAAGGAGGCCGTCGTCGGCGCCGACGTCTTCATCGGCGTCTCCGCCCCCAACGTCCTGGACGGCGGCGACGTCGCCGCGATGGCGGAGGGCGCGATCGTGTTCGCGCTCGCGAATCCGGACCCCGAGGTGGACCCGGCAATCGCCCGGGAGACCGCGGCGGTTGTGGCCACCGGGCGCTCCGACTTCCCGAACCAGATCAACAACGTGCTGGTCTTCCCGGGTGTCTTCCGCGGCCTGCTGGACGCCCAGTCCCGCACCGTCAACACGGAGATGATGCTCGCCGCGGCGCGTGCGCTCGCCGGTGTCGTCGCCGAGGACGAGGTGAACGCGAACTACATCATCCCGTCGGTCTTCAACGACAAGGTCGCGGGGGCGGTCGCCGGAGCGGTGCGCGAGGCCGCCAAGGCGGCCGGAGTGGCCGAGGCGGCGCCCGAGCCGGCCTGACCCGGCCCGGCGGTGCCCACACCGTCCGCGAGGGCCGTCCGGGGCCACCCGCGGGCGGTGTCCTGCCTCACGTCAGGGCGCCGTACGGCGCGTCGCGGGTCGCGGCGTCCCAAACGCCCCTTTAGGGTGGGCGGGCAGCGAACCCCACAGGCCCGGCATCCGCTGCGGACCGCTCCAAGAAGTCGACGGAACGTCACCACGGGCGTCAAGTGGCGCTTTTCGTGTGACGTCCAGGGGTTCCGGATTGGCGTTAGCGCCGCAGGTGGGGGCAGGATGCGTATTCGGGCGCGAGGGTCTGACATCAGACCCGGGTCCGGGGACTGTCAGAGGGCCCTGGCAGCATCGGCTTCGATCTCACGCCTCACAGGCAAGAAGAACACGGGAGTAACAACATGAACCGCAGTGAGCTGGTGGCCGCCCTGGCCGACCGTGCCGAGGTGACCCGCAAGGACGCCGACGCCGTTCTGGCCGCCCTCGCCGAGACCGTCGGCGAGATCGTCGCCAAGGGCGACGAGAAGGTCACCATCCCCGGCTTCCTGACCTTCGAGCGCACCCACCGTGCCGCTCGCACCGCTCGTAACCCGCAGACCGGCGACCCGATCAACATCCCGGCCGGTTACAGCGTGAAGGTCTCCGCGGGCTCCAAGCTCAAGGAAGCCGCCAAGGGCAAGTAAGGCCCCCAAGGCATCAAGAAGGGCGGCCGTCCGGACCGGACGGCCGCCCGTCGGCGTACCCGGAGCCGCGACCGGCCCACCCGCCCCGGCTCCGCACGCCCTGCGAGCGCCGCGGCGGGCGCCCGGCGGGGCCGACGGCTCCCCGGGGCCCGGGGGGAGCCGGGGACCGCCGGAGAGGCCCGTGAGGGGCCTCCTGAGCCGTGTGGCCTGCTGGTTCGTACGGCCCGGGCCTCGTGCGGGCCCCGGGGGGCGGGCGCGGG
>NZ_JBEXWB010000183.1:0-12315 GCF_040629645.1 Streptomyces sp. NPDC005899
TGCATGGTGGTCTCGGCCGGCGACTCCGGCGACTCCGCGGGCACGTCCGCCGGCGCCTCGGAGCCGGACTCGCCGGGCAGCGCGTCCGCGGCGGGCTCCGCCGGTGCGGGTGCCTCCGGTTCGGGTGCCTCCGCTGTCGCGGGTCCCGGCACGAGGGGCTCGGGTGCCGCGGGTTCCGGTGCGCCCGCGTCGCGGAGCGTCCGCTCGGCCGCGGCGATCAGCGGGTCCGTGGAGGTCTCCGCCGCCCGCCGCGGCAGCGCGTTGGAGTTGGCCTCGGCCACCGAGCCCGGCAGGTTGAGCGTGGGCGCGTCACCGGGCGTCTGCACGGACGGCGGGGAGGCCGTGGGCGGTTCCTTCGGCAGCAGGGCCTGCGGAAGCACGACGACGACCGTCACCCCGCTCCCCTTCTGCTCGCGCAACTGGACCCGCACACCGTGGCGTGCCGCCAGGAGCGAGGTCACCTGGAGCCCGAGCCCCGCCCCGTCAGCGGCCTGCTCGCCCGCCTCGAACGAGGCCGGGTCGGCCAGCCTGGCATTGAGCTCGCCCATCCGGACCGCCGACATGCCGATGCCCTCGTCCTGCACGGACAGCATCACCTCGCCGGTCTCCAGCATCCAGCCGGAGAGCTCGACCTGCGAGTCCGGCGGCGAGAACGCGGTCGCGTTCTCCAGGAGTTCGGCGACGAGGTGGCTCAGGTCGTCGGCGGCGAAGCCCGCGATCCGGGTGTGCGGCGGCAGGGAGCGGATCACCACCCTCTCGTAGCGCTCGATCTCGCTGACGGCGGCACGCATCACGTCGACGAGCGGCACCGGGCCCGCGGGACCGTGGCCGTGCTCGGCCCCGGCGAGGACCAGCATGTTCTCGCTGTGGCGGCGCATGACGGTGGCCATGTGGTCCAGCTTGAAGAGCGTCGCGAGACGCTCCGTGTCCTGCTCCCTCTCCTCCAGGCCCTCGATGACGCCGAGTTGGCGCTCGACGAGGCCCAGGGTGCGCAGCGAGAGGTTGACGAAGGTGTGGTGGACCGTGTTCTTCAGCCGCTCCAGCTGGGCGCCGAGCTCGGCCACCCGGGCCTGGAGTTCGGCGCGCTGCTCGGTGAACGCCTCCCGGCCCGCGAGCAGCTCGGCGCGCTCGGCCTGGAGCGCCTCCAGACGGCCTGTGACGTCGTGGTGCAGACCGTGCAGCTTTCCGTGCAGGGTGTTGATGGACCGTACGACCTGGGCGAACTCGTCGTTGCGCCCGTTGTAGCGGACCGGCTCGGCGGTCTCGGGTTCGGCGGCGATACGTGCGGCACCGATCCGCAGGACGGCGAGCGGCTGGGTCAGGGTCCGCGCCACGGCGGTGGAGACGCCGATGGCGATCAGCACGCAGCCGCCGAGGAGCGCGAGCCGGAGTTCGAGCGCGGTGACGTCGTCGTCGCGCAGCTGTTCCAGGCGCTTGACCTGGGCCGTGCCCAGAGCGGATTCGACACTCCGCATGCGGTCGATGCGGGCGGAGAGGGCGGCGTTCACCTTCCCAGGGTTCGACTTGCGGTCCGGGTCGGAGAGTTCGGGGCGGTCGGTGAGCCGCGTGAGGTACTTCTCCGCGCTGTTGACCTCGGGGCCGGTCACCGTGGAGGCGAGTTTGTCCCGTGCGGTGGGGCCGGCGGCCTGGTCGAAGTCGGCGAGGGAGGCGAGCTCGCGGACCCGCGCCTGCTGGGCGGCGGCGCTCAGCTCGTCCCGGTCGCGGTCGTCCTTGCCGTCGCTCCCGTCCTGTTCCGGGACGGGCAGCCCCGTGACGGGGTCGATCCCCGGGTCGGCCGTCTTCGTGCCGGGGACGGAGAGCGCGGCCACGAGCAGTCCGCGGGCCGCGGACGCCTGCTCGACGGCTCCTCCCAGGGCGAGCGGTGCGCGGGTGGCGTCGGCGGCACGCGGCGGGGTCCTGTCGGCGAGCTCGGCGGCGAGGTCGTGGAGCTTGGTGATGACCTCGGTGTAGGCCTGGTGGGCATCCATCGCCGAGCCCTTGCCCGTCAGGGCGGTACGGCGCAACGAGGCGATGGTGGAGAGGTCACGGCGCAGCGCCGCGGGGGCGGCCTCGTGGATCTCGTCCACCTGCTGGTCGACGCGGGCCGCGGCACCGGCGGGGCCGCTCCCGCCGTCCTCGGCGGCGTCGTCCTGCCGGCCGGCCGCGATGTGGGCCGTGACCTCGTCGCGCTCGTCGGCGAGGGAGTGCGCCAGGATGATCGCCTGCTGGTTCAGCTCGGCGAGCGTCACGAGCCGCTGGGACTCGTTGAGATCGGCGGAGGCCCCGAGGGCCGCCGGGGCGCCCGCCGCGATGACGGTGATCCCGACGACGGCGACGCCGGCGACGAGCCGGCTCCGCACCCGGACGGTCCGCCTGCCGTCACCCGCTGCCGGTGTGACCGCCCCGGTCTCCTCGCGCGTGCCGTCCTTGCTCCGAGGCCGCTTCTTCTGCACCGGTGCTCGCAATCTTGATTCGTCCACCCTTGAAGCAGAGGTGACGCACGGTTACGTGAAAGGCCGCCCCCGCCCCTGGTACGGCTTCTGACCATTCCAGCGCTTTTGGGAGGGGGGCGCGCATCAACCGCTCCGCCACACGAACGAGTGAACATCACTCCGGAGTTGGCGAACAAGTCTCCCCATCGGGCCGTCCGGTCATGCGCGGACCGCCGGGTGGAACTTCGGCCCAGGCTTTGGCAGGATGCCCGCCCGCATATGCATGGAGCACCTCCTTCCGCCGGCGATCCGCGCTGACCTGCTGATACGGACCGGCGCGCGGGACGCGTGGGGCCGGTGAAGGCGTCGTGCAGACTGGCCGGATGCGCATCGAACTCGCCACCGAGCCGGGCAGCCCCGAACGCCCCAACGAGGACTGGGCGTCGGCGGTCGTTCCCGCGTCCGGCCAGGGCGGTGTCCTCGTCCTGCTCGACGGCGTCACGCCGCCGGCCGGCGACGTCGGGTGCGTGCACCCGGTGCCGTGGTTCACCGCGCGGCTCGGGGGCTCCCTGGCGGAACTGGGGGCGTCCCGACGGGACCTGACGCTGACCGAGGTCCTCGCGGAGTCCATTCGGCGCACTGCCGATTCACACGGCGGGGGGTGTGACCTTTCTCACGCGCGCACGCCTCAGGCGACGGTCGTGCTGGCGCGCTGGGACGAGGAGCGGGTCGAGCACCTGGTGCTCTCCGACTCGGCACTCCTCCTGGAGGCCCCCGACGGGCTGGTCGTGCCGGTGCTCGACGACCGCCTCGACCGGCTGCCCCCGGGCCTCCTGGCCTCGGTCGCCGCGACGGACACGCAGGCGCGGAACAAGGAGGGCGGCTTCTTCACGGCCGCCGCCGACCCCCTGGTGGCCGCCCGGGCGGTCACCGGCGTCACCCCGCGCGCCGCCGTCCGGGCCCTGGCGGCCCTGACCGACGGGGCGGGCCGCTGGACGGAGACGTTCCGGGAGGGCGACTGGTCGGCGGCCTTCGGGCTGCTGCGCAAGGCGGGGGCGCAGGGGCTGATCGACCGCGTGCGGGAGCTGGAGCGGGGTGACACGGAGCGCACGTACCTGCGCCGGGGCAAGACGCACGACGACGCGACCGCGGTGCTCGTGGAGTTCTGACCGCCCGGCTCCCAGGAGCACCGGGCCCGGGCCCTCAGTCCTCGGCGCGTTCGTTCAAGTGGTGCAGCAGCCGGGCGAGTTCGGCGACCTCGGCCCGGTCCCAGTCGGCCAGTTTCCGGGCGTACCGCCCCCGGCGGGCGTCGCGCACGCTGCGGAACCGGGCGAGGCCCTCGTCGGTCAGGTGGACGAGGGAGGCGCGGCCGTCCGCCGGGTCGTTCTCGCGTGCCACGAGCCCGAGTGTCTCCAGCGCCCGCAGCTGCCGGCTCATGGTCGCCTTCCCCACGCCGAAGTAGGCGGCGAGATCGGTGGCGCGCTGGGGGCCGGTGGATTCGAGCCGGACGAGCAGGCCGTAGGCGGCGGCCTCGAGGTCGGGGTGGACCTCGCGGGCCATCTCACCCGAGGTGGCCCGCGCCCTGCGCAGGAAGACCGACAGCTCCCGCTCCAGCGCGAGGAACTCGTGGTCCACACCACTCCCGGGCGTAGCGCCGGGTTCACTTCCGCTTCCACTCCCGTGCACGTCAGCACCCCTCGTACGCTTTCCAGCCGATGAAAGTTTCTTTCAGCTCCGGCCATCACCGCAGCTGGGCCAGTATTTCGCAGGCGTAGACCTTAGGCGGCGGCCGGGCCCCCTTCCGGAGGCCGGGTCTACGTGCGTAGCTTCATGGGTGCCAAGGGTGGCATGTCCACACCATGGCGGCACGCACCGCAGGGGTGTCCCGCACCCGCCCCCGCGCCACGAGCTCCCCCCACCGAGCCTTCGGAGGCACGCACATGCCCGTGCTCAGACCCGCAACCACGATGTCCCGCCGCCCGCGTACCGCCGCGGCGGGAGCGCTCCTCGCCGCCCTCGCCCTCCTGCTCGCCCTGCCGGGCGCCGCGTCGGCCTCGGACACCGCCGTCCCCGAGCGCGGCACCGCCAGGATGGGCCAGGGCGTCATCGCGCACGACGGCCAGCGCCCCGGCGGCTCCACCGGCACCACGGCGGTCCAGACCGAGGGCGTGGACGTCAGCAGCCACCAGGGCAACGTCGCCTGGCCGACCCTCTGGAACAGCGGCGTGAAGTGGGCCTACGTGAAGGCCACGGAGGGGACGTACTACAAGAACACGTACTTCACGCAGCAGTACACCGGCTCCTACAACGTCGGCATGGTCCGGGGCACGTACCACTTCGCCACCCCCGACACCACGAGCGGAGCGGCCCAGGCCAACTACTTCGTGGACAACGGGGGCGGTTGGTCCAGGGACGGCAGGACGCTGCCGGGTGTGCTCGACATCGAGTGGAATCCGTACGGCGCGGCCTGCTACGGCAAGACCCAGGCCGGCATGGTCGCCTGGATCCGCGATTTCGTGAACACCTACAAGGCCCGCACCGGACGCGACGCGGTGATCTACACCGCGACCAGCTGGTGGAAGGACTGCACGGGCAACAACTCCGGTTTCGGCGCCACCAACCCGCTCTGGGTGGCCCGCTACAACACCACCGTCGGCGAGCTGCCGGCCGGCTGGAGCTACTACACGATGTGGCAGTACACCTCCTCCGGCCCGACGGTCGGCGACCACAACCACTTCAACGGCGCCCTCGACCGCGTGGTGGCGCTCGCGAACGGCTGACGTCCACGACGCGCGCCCGGCCCCGGTGACGGAACCCAGTCGCCGGGGCCGGGCGCTTCCCGCCCCCTCGCTATACATAGCGCGTATACGCGCTATGTATAGTCACCAGCGTTCCGCACCACGGGGGTGTGGCCGGCCATGGGGAGTGACCGCTGTGCCAGCGAAGACGAGACCGTCCGGTACGAGGTTGACCGCCGCGCTTGTGACGGCGCTCACGCTGGCCCTCGGCGGCTGCTCGATGGACACCACGGCTCCCGCGTCCGCCCGCGGCGAGGCCGCTTCCGACGCCAAGGGGTCGTTCGGCTCCGCGGACTGCCGCAAGGCCAAGTGCATCGCCCTGACCTTCGACGCCGGCCCCGGGAAGGACACCCCCCGCCTGCTGGACATCCTCAAGGAGAAGAAGGTGCCGGCCACGTTCTTCCTGCTGGGGAGGAACCACGTCGTCGAGCACCCCGGCACCGTGCGGCGCATCGCCGCGGAGGGGCACGAGGTCGCCAACCACACCTGGTCGCACAAGATCCTCACCGGCAGGAAGCCCGGCGAGATACGCGCCGAACTGGAGAGGACCCAGGACGCGATAGCCGGCATCACGGGCCGGAAGCCGCGGCTGATGCGCCCGCCGCAGGGGCGTACGGACGACACCGTCTCCGAGATCAGCAAGGAGCTGGGCCTCGCCCAGATCCTCTGGAGCACGACCGCGAAGGACTACTCGACGAACGACTCCGCGCTGATCACGAAGCGGACCCTGGACCAGGCGGGCAGGGACGGGATCATCCTGCTGCACGACATCTACGAGGGCACGGTGCCCGCGGTGCCCGGCATCATCGACGCGCTGAGGCGGGAGGGCTACACCTTCGTGACGGTGCCCCAGCTGATGGCCCCCGCGGAGCCGGAACCGGGCACGGTCTACCGGCCCTGAGCCCGGCCCGGGGGCCGTCCCGGTACGTACCGGGACGGCCCCCGGACGCGCGGAACGGCCCGCCCTCCCTCACGGGATGAGCGGGCCGTCCGTACCGGCCGCGTGCGTGATGCCGCGCCCGTCACCGCGTGGCGCCTACGCCGCGGCCGGGACCCTGTCCGCCCTGGCCGAGGCCGGGGCGAGTGCGATCTCCAGAACCTGCCGGACATCGGTCACCGGGTGGACCTCCAGCGTGTCGAGGACCTCGGCCGGCACGTCGTCCAGGTCGGGCTCGTTCCTCTTCGGGATCACCACGGTGGTGATACCCGCCCGGTGCGCGGCCAGCAACTTCTGCTTCAGGCCGCCGATCGGCAGCACCCGTCCGGTCAGCGAGACCTCACCGGTCATCGCCACGTCCGTGCGGACCAGCCGCCCGGACAGCAGCGAGGCCAGCGCCGTCGTCATGGTGATGCCGGCGCTCGGGCCGTCCTTGGGGACCGCGCCCGCCGGGAAGTGGATGTGCGCGCCCCTGTCCTTGAGGTCGGCGACCGGCAGCTCCAGCTCCGCGCCGTGCGACCGCAGGAAACTCAGGGCGATCTGCGCGCTCTCCTTCATCACGTCACCGAGCTGGCCGGTCAGGGTCAGCCCCGAGGCACCCGTCTCCGGGTCGGCCAGCGACGCCTCGACGAACAGCACGTCACCGCCCGCTCCCGTCACCGCCAGGCCGGTGGCCACACCCGGCACGGCGGTGCGGCGCTCGGCCGGGTCCTGGGCGGATTCCGGGACGTGGCGCGGACGCCCGATCAGACCCCGCAGATCGGCCTCGGTCACCGTGAACGGCAGCTCCCGCTCGCCCAGTTCGTGCTGAGCCGCGACCTTGCGGAGCAGCCGCGCGACGGCACGCTCCAGGTTGCGCACGCCGGCCTCCCGGGTGTACTCGCCGGCCAGCTTGCGCAGCGCCGGCTCGTCGAGGCTCACCTCGTCCGCCTCCAGACCGGCCCGTTCCAGCTGGCGCGGGAGCAGGTGGTCACGGGCGATGACGACCTTCTCGTCCTCGGTGTAGCCGTCCAGGCGGACGAGCTCCATGCGGTCGAGCAGGGCCTCGGGGATGGCTTCGAGCACGTTGGCCGTGGCCAGGAAGACCACGTCGGAGAGGTCGAGCTCGACCTCCAGGTAGTGGTCCCGGAAGGTGTGGTTCTGCGCCGGGTCGAGCACCTCGAGCAGGGCCGCCGCCGGGTCGCCCCGGAAGTCGGAGCCCACCTTGTCGATCTCGTCGAGCAGGACGACCGGGTTCATCGAACCGGCCTCCTTGATCGCCCGCACGATACGGCCCGGCAGCGCGCCGACGTACGTACGCCGGTGCCCCCGGATCTCGGCCTCGTCCCGGACGCCGCCGAGCGCGACGCGGACGAACTTGCGCCCCATGGCGTGCGCCACGGACTCGCCGAGCGAGGTCTTGCCGACACCGGGCGGACCGACCAGGGCCAGGACCGCGCCGCCGCGCCGCCCGCCGACGACGCCCAGTCCCCGGTCGGCCCGCCGCTTGCGCACCGCGAGGTACTCGGTGATGCGCTCCTTCACGTCCTGGAGTCCCGCGTGCTCGGCGTCGAGGATCTCCTGGGCGCCCTTGATGTCGTAGGCGTCCTCGGTCCGCTCCGTCCACGGCAGCTCCAGGACGGTGTCGAGCCAGGTGCGGATCCAGGAGCCCTCGGGGCTCTGGTCGGACGCGCGCTCCAGCTTGTCGACCTCCTTGAGCGCGGCCTCGCGGACGTGTTCGGGGAGGTCGGCCGCCTCGACGCGGGCCCGGTAGTCGTCGGACTCGTCCTCCGGGTCGCCGTTGAGCTCGGAGAGCTCCTTGCGCACGGCCTCCAGCTGCCGCCGCAGCAGGAACTCGCGCTGCTGCTTGTCGACGCCCTCCTGGACGTCCTTGGCGATGGACTCGGCCACGTCCTGCTCGGCGAGGTGCTCGCCCAGCCACTGGATGGCGAGCTTCAGCCGGGCGACCGCGTCCACCGTCTCCAGCAGCTGCACCTTCTGCGCGGTGGTCAGGAAGGGCGAGTAGCCGGAGTTGTCGGCGAGTGCGGAGATGTCCTCGATCTGCTGGACCCGGTCCACGACCTGCCAGGCTCCGCGCTTCTTCAGCCAGCTGGTGGCGAGGGCCTTGTACTCCTTGGCCAGCTCGGCCGCCGAGCCGGGCAGGGGGTCGGGCGCGGACGCGTCGATCCTGGTGCCCTCCACCCACAGGGCGTTGCCGGGCCCACTGGTGCCCGCGCCGATCCGCACCCGGTCACGGGCCCGGATGAGCGCCCCGGGGTCTCCGTCCGAGAGCCGGCCGACCTGTTCGACGGTGCCGAGGACGCCGGTGCCCGTGTAGTTCCCGTCGATGCGCGGGACGAGCAGCACCTCGGGCTTGCCGCCGCCGGGCCGGGCGACCGACTGGGCGGCCTCCACGGCGGCGCGTACCTCGGCGTCCGACAGGTCGAGCGGTACGACCATCCCGGGCAGGACGACCTCGTCGTCGAGCGGCAGCACGGGCAGGTCGACCGGCGTGTGCGCCCGGGACGCGTTGGACTCAGCAGTCATGATCTCCCCTTCGGCAGGCAAGTTGAGCTATGTACGCTCAATGCATGTGAGCCGCTGAATGTTCCCCATGCCTTGTTCGCTCTGAGCGATCACGACCCACCTGCGGGTTCCGGGCGAGTCGCCGCGGGCGCGCCCCCCGCAGGGCACAGCGCCACAGGGAGCGCGCCCATTCCCCCGCCGGTGGTACCCCCCGCAACCGGCGCCCCCACCCTTCGCCACGCGCGTCCCCCCGTGTCGGGCGGAAGCGGTGACGCGGAATCAATCGGCTGGTCCCGGCGGCCGGGGAGCAGGAAGGATGGACCCGACCCCGACCCGACCGGAGACCGGAGACCGCGCCATGCAGGCCACGCACGCCCCAAGCCCCGTCACCCTCGACCGGCGCGAGGGGCCCTACGGGGAAGTCGTCCTGCGGGAGCGCGGCGGCGACTACGAGATCATCGCCAACGGGTGCTTCCTGATGGACACCTCCGACGGGCGGTCCGAGCGGCTGCTGATCGACGCGGCGCTCGCCGCCCTGCCCGCCGGCAGGCCGGGTCCCTCGGTGCTCATCGGGGGGCTCGGCGTCGGGTTCTCCCTGGCCCGGGCGGCTGCGGAGCCGCGCTGGGGGCGGATCGCGGTCGTCGAGCGGGAGCAGGCCATCGTGGACTGGCACCTCACCGGGCCGCTCGGCCGCATCTCCGGGCCGGCGCTGGCGGACCCCCGCACCGAGATCCTCCGCACGGACCTCGTCGAGTACCTCCGGACGACCACGGAGCGTTACGACGCGCTGTGCCTGGACATCGACAACGGCCCCGACTGGACCGTTACGGAGGGCAACGAAAGCCTCTATTCGCCCACCGGTCTGGCCACCTGCCGGGCGCGCCTGACCCCCGGCGGAGTCCTCGCGGTGTGGTCCGCGCAACCCTCCCCCGCCTTCGAGGAAGCGATGCGGAATGCCGGATTCCACGCGGTACGGACCGAAGAAGTAGCCGTTGCCCGAGGTGTACCGGACGTGGTCCATCTCGCACGCGCGGCCGACTGAACCCCCTCCCGGACCCCACAGGCCCGGTGCGCCACGCCACAGGCGGCACGAGGCAGGCGATCCGCCCCTCCGGAGGGGGTAACGGCTTCGCGACGGACACCACCCTGCGTAGCCGGGAGCCATCCCCTGCCTCTACGCTGCTGACCGGCACAAGGGATCACCGACGACATCCACAAGCGACAAAACCGTGCCTCCGGGGGAATGGCCTCCGTGAGGACGGGCAGGGGCGGGGCGATGGAACAGACACACACCACCCACAACGGCGTCGCGGCCACGCCGGGAGCTCAGCGCCGGGTGCTGGTGGTCGAGGACGACGCGACGATCGTCGACGCCATCTCCGCCCGGCTGCGGGCCGAGGGCTTCCTGGTGCAGACCGCGCTGGACGGTCCGGCGGCCGTGGACGCGGCGGAGGCCTGGCAGCCCGATCTGATGGTGCTCGACATCATGCTCCCGGGCTTCGACGGCCTGGAGGTCTGCCGGCGCGTGCAGGCACAGCGCCCCGTCCCGGTGCTGATGCTCACCGCACGCGACGACGAGACCGACATGCTGGTCGGCCTCGGGGTCGGCGCCGACGACTACATGACCAAGCCGTTCTCGATGCGCGAGCTGGCCGCGCGCGTCCACGTGCTGCTGCGCCGGGTCGAGCGGGCCGCGCTGGCCGCCGTCACCCCGCGCAGCGGCATCCTGCGCCTGGGTGAGCTGGAGATCGACCACGCGCAGCGCCGGGTCCGGGTGCGCACGGACGACGTCCACCTGACGCCCACCGAGTTCGACCTCCTGGTGTGCCTGGCCAACACCCCGCGCGCCGTGCTCTCCCGCGAGCAGCTGCTGGCGGAGGTCTGGGACTGGGCGGACGCCTCGGGGACCCGCACGGTCGACAGTCACATCAAGGCGCTCCGCCGGAAGATCGGCGCCGAGCGCATCCGTACCGTCCACGGCGTCGGGTACGCCCTGGAGACCCCCGCGCCATGACCCGGCCCGGCTCCGGACTGCGGCCTTTCTCGATCAAGGCCAAGCTGGGCGCGCTCGTCGTGATCTCGGTGTTCATCACCACGGGTCTGCTGATCGTCGCCCTGCGGACGAGGACCGAGTTCCGGTTCATCACGGTCTTCTCGGTGATCGCCACGTTGCTGATCACCCAGTTCGTGGCCCACGGCCTGACGGCACCGCTGGACGAGATGCGGGCCGTGGCGCGGTCGATCTCGCACGGTGACTACACACGGCGGGTGAGCGGCGCCGGCCGGCGCGACGAGCTCGGCGACCTGGCCCAGACGATCAACCGCATGGCGGACGACCTCGAGGCGGAGGACCTGCACCGCAAGGAGCTGGTGGCCAACGTCTCCCACGAGCTGCGGACGCCCATCGCCGCGCTCCGGGCCGTCCTGGAGAACGTGGTGGACGGAGTGTCCGCCGCCGATCCCGAGACGATGCGGACGGCGCTCAAGCAGACCGAGCGCCTGGGCAGGCTGGTGGAGACCCTGCTGGACCTCTCGCGCCTGGACAACGGCGTGGTGGCGCTGAAGGCGCGTCGCTTCGAGGTCTGGCCCTACCTCTCGGGTGTGCTGAAGGAGGCGAACCTCGCGGCCTCGCGGCGCCGCCTCTCCTCCGGTTCCGGCAACCACTCCCGTACGGACGTCCATCTGCATCTCGACGTGTCCCCGCCCGAGCTGACGGCCTACGCGGACGCGGAGCGGCTGCACCAGGTCATGGCCAACCTGATCGACAACGCCGTCAAACACAGCCCGCCGCACGGCCGGGTCACGGTGCTGGCGCGGCGCGGGGCGTACCCCGAGTCCCTCGAACTCGAAGTGATCGACGAGGGCCCGGGCATCCCGGAGGCGGAGCGGCACCGGGTCTTCGAGCGGTTCAACCGGGGCCAGGCGCCGTCCCCCCACGGCCCCGGCAGTGACGGGGGCACCGGCCTGGGACTGGCGATCGCCCGGTGGGCGGTGGATCTGCACGGCGGCCGCATCGGTGTGGCCGAATCGGCGCGCGGCTGCCGGATACAAGTCACTCTTCCGGGGAACCAGCACCTTCGAGGTTGACCGTTCGTTCGAAGCGGAGGTCCTCGTTCTCCCCCTGAGGCCGGGAGGAGATACGGTCCAGGGGGCCGCATGATCGGCCTCGCGTACCCGAAGTGCAGCGGAACCCCGCTTGTTTCCCGCCATTTCATGCGCCGAAACCCGGCTTCCGATGTGATGTGCACGACGAAGACCGGCCCGGCCTGCACGTTACGGCTGGGGAGGCGTAGCCTTGATTTCCGCTGTCCATCACCTTGTGAAGCGGAAGAGGGCGGTTGCCGCCGTGTCGTCTCAGTCCCCCAGTAACTCGAGCATCTCGACCGATCAAGAAGCGGGCTCCGGGTCCAACCCGGCCGCCGCTTTCGGCCCCAATGAGTGGCTCGTCGACGAGATCTACCAGCAGTACCTCCAGGATCCCAATTCGGTCGATCGCGCCTGGTGGGACTTCTTCGCCGACTACAAGCCGGGTACCTCCGGCGCGGCGGACAAGCCCGTCCCCACAGCTGCGGCCGCGTCGCCCCAGGCGCCGGCCTCCCCGGCCGTGAACGCGGTCGACAACACCGCCCCGGCCAAGGCCGAG
>NZ_JBEXWB010000184.1:0-12306 GCF_040629645.1 Streptomyces sp. NPDC005899
GGGCACTCCACCCCGGGTGGGGGCCCGGCACGCCGGCGCACACCTCACCGGACGCGCCACCCGGAGGTCCCCGGGCCGGCGGCGGAGCACCCCGTTCGACTCCCCGGCGGCTCGATTGGCCCGGCCTCCCGGCGGCCGATTGGCCCTGAGCGGCGGCCCGTCGGCTCCCTAGGATCGAGCCATGACCGACCCCGAGAACCCCGTGACGGGAGCGGCGACCGTCGACTTCTACGTCGACCCCGCCTGCCCGTTCGCCTGGATCGCCTCGCGCTGGATGCTGGAGGTCGAGCGGCTGCGCGCCGTCGATCTCCGCTTCCACGTCATGAGCCTGTACCTGCACAACACCGGCAACGAACTCCCCGACGGGTACCGGGACCTCGTCGACCGGTCGATCGGCCCGGTCCGGGTCCTCGCCGCCGCCGCGCAGGAGCACGGGGACGCGGTCCTGCGCGACCTGTACACCGCCCTCGGCACCCGCATCCACCAGCGGGGTGACGACGACTTCGACGCCGTGATCACCGACTCCCTGGCCGAACTCGGCCTGCCCGCCGCCCTGGCGGACGCCGCGCACACCGACCGGTACGACGAGGCCGTGCGCCGCAGCCACGAGCGGGGCATGGATCCGGTGGCCGGCTCCTACGTCGGTACGCCCACGATCCACGTGGACGGCACCGTGTGGTTCGGGCCCGTGCTGAGAGCCGTGCCGCGCGGCGAGGAGGCGGCCCGGCTCTTCGACAGCTTCCGGGTGCTGGCCGGCCACCCGGACCTCTTCGAGCTCAAGCGCACCCGCACCGGGAGCCTCGACTGCGGCTGACCGCCGGAGGCCGCCTCAGGCGACGAGCGAGCCCAGTCCGTCCGCCGGGGCGCAGGCCTCGTCGTACCGGACCGTCAGCAGCCTCGCCAGCTCGGGGGACGGACCCAGCACACCGGCCAGGACCTCGGCCCCCGCCTCGGCCGCCCCGGCCGCGATGCGGTCGGGGAGGCGGCCCGGCGCGATCACGTACGGGGCCACCGCCACCCGCCGGGCCCCCTCGGCCCGCAGGGCCCGTACCGCCTGTGCGGTACCCGGAAGAGAAGCGGAGGCGAACGCAGGCCGCACGGCGCACCAACCGGTGTGCCGCAGCTCCCGCGCGATGTCAGCGATCACCGCGATCGCCTCCGGGTCCGTCGATCCCGCCGACGCCAGGACGAGGCCCGTGGAGGACCTGTCGGCGGGGGTGAGGCCGGCCTCGTACAGCCGTTGTTCCAGTGCCGTGTCCAGCAGGGGTGACGGGCCGAGGACGCCGGCCTGCCGGATCCGCAACCGCGGGAGCCGGGCCCGGGCCTCGCGCAGCACCGAGGGGATGTCCGACTTGGCGTGGAAGGCGCGGGTGAGCAGCAGCGGAAGCGCCACCACCTCGTCCGCGCCCTCCGCCGCCAGGCGCTCCAGCACCCGGGGCACGGCCGGGGCGTTGAACTCCAGGAAGCCCGTCTCCACGCGCAGCCCGGGCCGCAGCGAGCGTACACGCGCGGTGAGCGCGTGCACGGTCGCCGCGTGCCGCGGGTCGCGGCTGCCGTGGGCGACGACGAGGAGGACGGGGGAGGGCATGGGGACTCAGCTCTTCACGAGGAGGCCGCGGCTGCGCAGTACCCGCCGCTCCAGCGGACTGAAGATCAGCAGGTCGATGGCGATGCCGACGAACAGGATGAGGAGGATGGCCAGGAAGATGCCCGGCATGTCGAAGTTGTTGCGGCCGTTCTCCAGGAACTGCCCCAGCCCCAGACCCAGGTCGGGGGAGGAGGCGATGATCTCGGCGGCCATGAGCGAGCGCCAGGAGAACGCCCAGCCCTGCTTGAGCCCCGCCAGGTAGCCGGGCAGCGCCGCAGGCAGGACGATGTGCCAGGTCCCGCGCAGCCCGGTCGCGCCGATCGTGCGGCCCGCGCGCAGGAACAGCGGCGGCACCTGGTCGACGCCGGACACCAGGCCGTTGGCGACGGACGGCACCGCGCCGAGCAGGATGACCGCGTACATCGTCCTGTCGTCGAGCCCCAGCCAGATGATGGCCGGAGCCACCCACGCCACGGACGGCAGGGACTGCAGGCCCGACAGGATCGGGCCGATCGCCGCCCTGACGACCTTGACCCGTGCCACCAGCAGCCCCAGCGGGGTGCCGATGACCACGGCCATCAGGAAGCCGAGCAGACCGCGCGACACACTGGTCCAGATGACCTCGAGCAGGGTGCCCCGCAGCCACATGTCCTTCGCGCTGTCCCAGACGGCGGACGGCGGCGGCAGCTTGTAGTCGTCGGTCACCTTCGCCCAGACCAGCAGCTGCCAGACGAGGACGACCAGGACCACGGCCACGGCGGGCGGCAGGACCTTGCCGAGCAGCACCTCGCGCAGCGGGGTCCGCCGCACCTGGACGGCGTCCAGGGCGTCCAGCCCGGCCTCGAGCCCGGCCAGGTCGTCGGCCTTGGTTTCAGTGCTGGCCATGACGGCGGATCTCCCCACGCAGTTGTTCGGTGATCTCGACGGACAGTTCCGCCACGGCGGTGTCCTCGATGCGGCGCGGGTGCTCGATGTCGACCGTCCACTCCCGGGCGATGCGGCCCGGGCGCGAGGACAGCAGGACGACACGCTGCGCGAGCCGGACCGCCTCGCGCACGTTGTGCGTGACGAAGAGGACGGAGGCGTTCGTCTCGCGCCAGATACGGGTCAGCTCGTCGTGCAGCACGTCGCGGGTGATGGCGTCGAGCGCGGCGAACGGCTCGTCCATCAGCAGCAGCTGGCTGTCCTGGGCGAGCGCGCGGGCCATCGCCACGCGCTGCCTCATCCCGCCCGAGAGCTCGTGCACCCGCTTGCCGTACGCGCCGCCGAGGCGGACGAGTTCGAGGAGCCGCTCCGCCTCCGTGCGGCGGTCGGTCTTGGGCACTCCGCGCATCCGCAGGGCGAGTTCGATGTTCTTGCCCGCGGTCAGCCACGGGAAGAGGGCGTGCTCCTGGAACATCAGGGCCGGCCGCCCGCCGGGGGTCTCGATGGACCCCGCGGTCGGGCGGTCGAGTCCGGCCACCAGGTTGAGCAGGGTGGACTTTCCGCACCCCGACGCCCCCAGGAGGGTGACGAACTCGCCGGGAGCGACATCGAGCGTGATGTCGTCCAGGACGAGTTGCCGCCCCGTGGGTCCGGCGAAGGACTTGGAGACGTGCGTGATGCGAGCCGCGTGCTCGACCGCTGCACGGTCCCCGGCCTTGGTGAGGGTGGTGGTCGCCATGGTCGTCACCTCCTGGGAGTCGTCGGGATCCTGGTGCGGGGCGGGCTACTTGACGCCGAGACCGGCGTCGGCGACCGCGGGCTGCCCCGCGGCCTGGAGGATCTTGTTCAGCGGCTTCAGGTCGTAGATGCCGGCGAGGTCCGGCTTCTCCAGCAGCCCGGCCTTGACCGCGTGGTCCGCCTGGGCCTGCAGGGTGGCGGCCAGCGGGTCGTCGGTGAACCGGACGGACTTCCACGCGGGGTCCAGGACCTCGGCGGGAAGGGCCTTGCCGCTCAGCTTCTCGAGCGCCTTGTTCGCGGACGCCTTGGCCTTGTCCTGGTTGGCGTTGATCCACTTGTTGGTGTTCACCGTGCCGCGCAGCACCGCCTCGACGACGTCCGGGTGCGCGGAGAGGAACTTCTGCGACACGATGATGTTCGTGATCACGAACTGGTTGCCCGGCCACAGCGTCGACTCGTCCAGCAGCACCTTGCCGCCCTCGGCCACCAGCTTGGAAGCGGTGGGCTCGGGGACCCAGGCACCGTCGAGGGAGCCGGACTTGTAGGCGTCCGGTGTCACCTTGTTGTCGGATCGGACCACGGAGACGTCGCCCTTGCCGCTCTGCGCGTCGACCTTCCAGCCCTTCTCGGAGATCCAGTTGAGGAAGGCCACGTCCTGGGTGTTGCCGAGCTGCGGGGTGGCGATCCTCTTGCCCTTGAGGTCGTCGACCGTCTTGATCTTCTCGGGGTTCACGACCAGCTTCACGCCGCCGGAGGCCGAGCCGCCGATGATCCGCAGGCTCTGGCCCTTGGACTTCGCGTAGCCGTTGATCGAGGGGGAGGGGCCGATGAAGCCGATGTCGATCGAACCCGCGTTGAGCGCCTCGATCTCGGAGGGCCCGGCGTTGAACGTCGACGGCTTGACCGCGGTGCCGCCGAGCTCCTTGGCGATGAGGCCCTCCTGGATACCGACCAGGGCGGTGGCGTGCGTGAGGTTGGGGAAGTAGCCGATCTTCACGGTGTCCGCGGAGAGCTTCTTCCCGTCCGCGGAGACACTCTTGGTGTCGTCGTCCTCGGACTCGGAGCCGTAGCCGCAGGCGGTGAGCGCCACGGCGAGCAGCGGCAGGGCGGCGGCGGCGGCGAGGCTGCGGCGCAGGGTGGTACGGGGGGCAGACACGGGAGGCTTTCCTCTCGTCGGCCCGGTGCTCACGTCCCCCGGGGACGGGGTGACGCGGCCGGGCGGTCGGCAGGTCTTCGGAACGGGCGGAGCGTTCGGGCGCGCAGGCAGTGCGCGTACGTCATCACGCACATCGCCCGACCCCGCCCTGGCCGCTGCCGAGGGCGCCGCTGCCGACCCGGCCGCCCTCCTTCGCGAAGGTCGAGAAGAAGTCGGTGCGCATCAGAAGTCCCACTCCGCGTCGTCGGCGGAGGTGCCCTCGGCGTCCTGCGCCGTCACGGCGGCGAACGAGGCGCCCGCCATGCCGGCCGTCAGCGTCGTGCCGTCGGCGGGGTCGATCAGGAGGAAGGAACCGGTGCGCCGGGAGGCCGCGTAGGCGTCGAGCGCGAGCGGTTCCGCGGTGCGGACCACGACCCGGCCGATGTCGTTCGCGACGAGCCGACCGGGGGACGGGTGCTGGGAGAGGTCGTCCAGCGTGAGCCGGGAGGGGATGTCCTTGACGATCGCCTTCACCGTGCGGGTGGTGTGCTTGAGCAGCACCCGCTGGCCCACCGTGAGCGGCCGGTCGGCCACGTGGCACACGGTCGCCTCGACGTCCTGCGTGACGGCGGGGGCGTCGTCCGCGGGGGCGATCAGATCGCCGCGCGAGACGTCGATGTCGTCGGCCAGCCGGATCGTCACCGACTGCGGGGCCCAGGCGACGCCGACGCTCTCGCCGAGCGCGTCGATGCCCTCGATCGTCGTGGTCCGTCCGGAGGGCAGGACCGAGACCCTCTCCCCGACACGGAACACCCCGGCGGCGATCTGACCGGCGTAGCCCCGGTAGTCGGGGTGCTCGGCGGTCTGCGGGCGGATCACGTACTGCACGGGGAAGCGCGCGTGGCACTCCGTCAGGTCGTGGCTGACCGGCACCGTCTCCAGGTGCTCCAGGACCGTCGGCCCGCCGTACCAGTCCATGTTCGCGGACGGTTCCACGACGTTGTCGCCGGCCAGCGCCGATATCGGGATCGCGGTGATCTCCGGCACGCCGAGGGAGGCGGCGTACGCGGTGAACTCCTCGGCGATCGCGGCGAAGACGGGCTCCGCGTACTCGACGAGGTCCATCTTGTTCACGGCGAGGACGACGTGGGGGACCCGTAGGAGTGCGGCGACGGCGGCGTGGCGGCGGGTCTGCTCGACGACGCCGTTGCGAGCGTCGACGAGGACGACGGCGAGCTCCGCGGTGGAGGCGCCGGTGACCATGTTGCGGGTGTACTGCACGTGGCCCGGGGTGTCGGCGAGGATGAACCGGCGCCGCGGCGTCGCGAAGTAGCGGTAGGCCACGTCGATGGTGATGCCCTGCTCGCGTTCCGCGCGCAGCCCGTCGGTCAGCAGTGCCAGGTCGGGCGCCTCCTGCCCGCGGTTGGTGGAGGCCAGCGCGACGGCCTCCAGCTGGTCGGTCAGCACCGACTTGGAGTCGTGCAGCAGACGGCCCACGAGGGTGGACTTGCCGTCGTCGACGGAACCGGCGGTGGCGAACCGCAGCAGGGTGGTGGCCGAGAGCTCGGTCGTGGTGATGCTCATGTCTAGAAGTACCCCTCGCGCTTGCGGTCTTCCATCGCGGCCTCGGACATCTTGTCGTCGGCGCGGGTGGCGCCTCGTTCGGTGAGGCGGGAGGCGGCGATCTCGGTGATCACGGCGTCCAGGGTCGTGGCGTCGGAGTCGACGGCGCCGGTGCAGGACATGTCGCCGACGGTGCGGTAGCGCACCTGGCGGGTCTCGACCTTCTCGTGTTCCTTCGGCCCACCCCAGTCGCCGGCGGTGAGCCACATGCCCGAGCGGTTGAAGACCTCGCGCTCGTGGGCGAAGTAGATCTCCGGCAGCTCGATGCCCTCGCGCTCGATGTACTGCCAGACGTCCAGCTCGGTCCAGTTGGAGATCGGGAAGACGCGGACGTGTTCGCCGGGGGCGTGGCGGCCGTTGTAGAGCTGCCAGAGTTCGGGGCGCTGGCGGCGGGGGTCCCACTGGGAGAACTCGTCGCGCAGGGAGAAGACGCGCTCCTTGGCGCGGGCCTTCTCCTCGTCGCGGCGTCCGCCGCCGAAGACGGCGTCGAACCGGTGCTGCTGGATGGCCTCGGTGAGGGGGACCGTCTGCAGGGGGTTGCGGGTGCCGTCGGGGCGCTCACGGAGCTTGCCGGCGTCGATGTACTCCTGGACGGAGGCGACGTGCAGGCGCAGGCCGTGCTTCGCGACGGTGCGGTCCCGGTATTCGAGGACCTCGGGGAAGTTGTGCCCCGTGTCGACGTGCAGCAGCGTGAAGGGGATCGGGGCCGGGGCGAACGCCTTCAGTGCCAGGTGCAGCATCAGGATCGAGTCCTTGCCGCCGGAGAACAGGATCACCGGCCGCTCGAACTCACCCGCCACCTCGCGGAAGATGTGCACCGCCTCGGACTCCAGGGAGTCGAGGTGGCTCAGCGCGTACGGGTGGTCGGTGCCTTCCGGCACGGTGGCGACGGTGCTCACGCCAGGCCCCTCTCGGTGAGCAGCGCGTGCAGCGCCGCCGCGGACTCCTGCACGGTCTGCCGGTGCGACTCGATCCGCAGATCCGGTGACACGGGTGCCTCGTAGGGGTCGTCGACCCCGGTGAGGCCGCTGATCTCGCCCGCCGCCTGCTTGGCGTACAGCCCCTTCACATCGCGTACCGAGCAGACCTCGACGGGGGTCGCGACGTGCACCTCCAGATAGGCGGTGTCCTCGGCCCGGTGGCGCTTGCGGACCGCGTCACGGCTGTCGGCGTACGGGGCGATGACCGGGACGAGCGCCTTCACGCCGTTGGCGGCCAGGAGTTCGGCGACGAAGCCGATCCGCTGGACGTTGGTGTGCCGGTCCTCGCGGGAGAAGCCGAGACCGGCGGAGAGGAACTCCCGGATCTCGTCACCGTCCAGCACCTCGACCCGGTGCCCGTCGCCGCGCAGCCGGCCCGCCAGTTCGTAGGCGATGGTGGTCTTGCCGGCGCTCGGCAGACCGGTGAGCCAGACGGTGGCTCCCGTCTCCGTCACGCTCATCGATATCTCCTGATCAGTCGTCATCAGCCGTGCAGCCCGCACTCGGTCTTGCCGCGCCCGGCCCAGCGGCCGGCCCGGGCGTCCTCGCCCTCCAGCACCCGCCGGGTGCAGGGCGCGCAGCCGACGGAGGCGTAGCCGTCCGTCAGCAGCGGGTTGGTCAGCACGCCGTGCTCGGCGACGTAGGCGTCCACGTCGTCCTGGGTCCAGCGGGCGATCGGCGAGACCTTGACCTTGCGGCGCTTGGCGTCCCAGCCGACGACGGGGGTGTTCGCGCGGGTGGGGGACTCGTCGCGGCGCAGCCCGGTCGCCCAGGCGGTGTACGCGGTCAGGCCCTCTTCGAGCGGCTTCACCTTGCGCAGGGCGCAGCACAGGTCGGGGTCGCGGTCGTGCAGCCTCGGCCCGTACTCGGCGTCCTGCTCCGCCACGGACTGACGCGGCGTCAGGGTGATGACCTCGACGTCCATCACCGCGTCCACGGCGTCCCGGGTGCCGATCGTCTCCTCGAAGTGGTAGCCCGTGTCGAGGAACACCACGCTCACCCCGGGGGCGACGCGGGAGGCCAGGTGCGCCACGACGGCGTCCTCCATGGAGGAGGTGACGCAGAACCGGCGGCCGAAGGTGTCGGTGGCCCACTTCAGGATCTCGAGCGCGGAGGCGTCCTCCAGCTCGCGTCCCGCACGCTCGGCCAGCTCCTCCAGGGCCTCGTCGGTGAGTTCGCCCGCTCGCAGCGTGTCCGTCATGTCCCGTCCCCTTCCACGTCGTCGCGCTGGAGTCCGTGGGCCAGCAGGCCCAGGAACTTCAGCTGGAACGCGCGATTGCAGGAGGCGCATTCCCAGGCGCCGTGCCCGGCCTCGTGCGGGCGCAGGTCCTCATCGGCGCAGTACGGGCAGTAGAACGGCGCGGCTCGTCCGCTCATGACAGCGACTCCGCTCCGGCCCGGGCGGCCCAGGTCGCGAAGCGCTCGCCGTCCTCGCGTTCCTCCTGGAACCTGCCGAGGACCCGCTCCACGTAGTCGGGCAGCTCGGCGGAGGTGACCTTCAGCCCGCGCACCTTGCGGCCGAAGCCGGCCTCGAGACCGAGGGCGCCGCCGAGGTGCACCTGGTAGCCCTCGACCTGGTTGCCCTCCTCGTCCAGCATCAGCTGGCCCTTGAGGCCGATGTCGGCGGTCTGGATGCGGGCGCACGCGTTGGGGCAGCCGTTGATGTTGATCGTCAGCGGCTCGTCGAAGTCCGGGAGGCGGCGCTCCAGTTCGTCGATGAGCGCCGCGCCGCGCGCCTTCGTCTCGACGATGGCGAGCTTGCAGTACTCGATGCCGGTGCAGGCCATCGTGCCGCGCCGGAACGACGACGGCTTCACCTGGAACTCCAGCGCCTCCAGACCCGCGGACAGGGACTCCACCTGGTCCTGCTCCACGTCCAGGATGATCATCTTCTGCTCGACGGTGGTCCGGACGCGGCCGGAACCGTGCCGCTCGGCCAGTTCCGCGATCTTGGCGAGGGTGGACCCGTCCACCCGGCCCACGCGCGGCGCGAAGCCCACGTAGAAACGGCCGTCCTGCTGGCGGTGCACCCCGATGTGGTCGCGCCACCGGGAGGAGGGCTCCGCGGGGGCGGGGCCGTCGAGCAGCGGGCGCTTCAGGTACTCGTCCTCCAGCACCTGACGGAACTTGGCGACACCCCAGTCGGCGACCAGGAACTTCAGCCGGGCGCGGTTGCGCAGCCGGCGGTAGCCGTAGTCGCGGAAGATGCCCACGACGCCCGCCCAGACGTCGGCGACCTCGTCCAGCGGCACCCAGGCGCCCAGGCGTTCGGCGAGACGCGGGTTGGTGGACAGCCCGCCACCGACCCAGAGGTCGAAGCCGGGTCCGTGCTCGGGGTGCTCGACGCCGACGAAGGCGATGTCGTTGATCTCGTGCACGACGTCCTGCACCGGGGAGCCGGAGATGGCGGTCTTGAACTTGCGCGGCAGGTTGGAGAACTCCGGGTTGCCGATGTAGCGGGCGTGGATCTCGTCGAGCGCCGGGGTGCCGTCGATGATCTCGTCCGCGGCGATCCCCGCCACCGGCGATCCGATCATGGTGCGCGGGCAGTCGCCGCAGGCCTCGGTGGTCGAGAGGCCCACCGCCTCCAGCCTCTCCCAGATCGCGGGGACGTCCTCGATGCGGATCCAGTGCATCTGGACGTTCTGCCGGTCGGTGATGTCGGCCGTGCCGCGCGCGTACTGCTCGGAGACCTCGCCGATGACCCGCAGTTGCGCGGTCGTCAGCCTCCCGCCGTCGATCCTCACCCGCATCATGAAGTACGAGTCCTCGAGCTCCTCGGGCTCCAGCACCGCGGTCTTGCCGCCGTCGATGCCGGCCCGGCGCTGGGTGTAGAGGCCCCACCAGCGCATCCGCCCGCGCAGGTCGTTGGGGTCGATCGAGTCGAAACCGCGCTTGGAGTAGATCGTCTCGATGCGTGTCCGCACGTTGAGACTGTCGTCGTCCTTCTTGAACTGCTCGTTCCCGTTGAGCGGGGTGAAGTGACCCATGGCCCACTGACCCTCACCACGGTGTCGTCCGGCCTTGCGGCGGGGCGTGGCGGTAGCAGGCTGTTCCGGGCTGGCGGCCATGGCGAATACGTCCTTCGGGACTGCAGGAGGGCGGCTCTGAACTGCACACTCGCGTGAGGCGCGGCGGTGCGCAGGGGAAAGCGGTGGGTCAAGGGATCGCGGCGGTGCTGGAGACTCTCAGCGGGCCGGACAGATGGCGCTGGACATGCGGCCGAGGTCGACGTGCCGCCGACTCACCAAGGCAATTCCAGTTCCGGACATGACGGAAGCGTGTCACGCGCATCTCGGGCCAGTCCACCACGATCCACCATGTGGACGAGATGGTCTCGAAAGATGAGACAATGTGGCCTCCGTCACGTCCGGCCGCCGGCAGGGCGGCTCAATCGGCGCAGGGCCCGGGGTACGCGCCCGGCCACGGACCCGGCTGCTCCACGCAGGGCTCCCGCTCCGTCCGGGTGTCGAAGAGCCGGAAGCCGCGACGCAGGTAGTTGTCCATGGCGTGCGGACCGTCGTTCGAGCAGGTGTGCACCCACACCCGCTCGGTCGGTGTCCGGCCGGGGTGGCGTTCCGCCAGGTCCCAGGCGCGCGCCACCCCGTACGACAGCAGATGGCCGCCGATCCGGCGCCCGCGGAACGCCGGGATCAGCCCGAAGTAGCCGATCTCGACCACACCGCCCTCCTGGGCGTCGAGCTCGATGAACCCCGCGGGCGTGCCGTTCTCGTACGCCACCCACGTCTCGGCCCCCGGCCGCTCCAGGATCTCCTGCCACTCGGCGTAGGTCAGACCCAGGCGGTCGGTCCAGCGGACGTCGCCGCCGACCGCCGTGTACAGGAAGCGGCTGAACTCCGGCAGCGGTGTCTGCGACCGCACGATCCGCACCGCACCCGCGGGCGCGGCGGCGGGCCGCAGATCGGTGGGCGCGGTCTGCTCCAGGGACCAGACCGTCACCTCGGAGGTCGCCTGCGGGGCCGGCACCCCGGACGTGGGGCCGGTGGGACGCGTGGGGTTGCTCATGACGGCCAGGGAACCACGCCGCCGGGCGGCACCCAAACCCGCACCGGGCCGCACGACGGCGGGCCGGTGACCCGGCCCCGCCGGGGGCGGGGCGAAGCCCTCAGGCCGCCCCCGCCGAGGCGCGCGCCCCGACCACCACCGGAGCCGTCGAGCGGGGCAGCAGGTCCGCCGGTACGGCGGGGTGGACGACCTCGACCTCCACCCCCTCGCCGAACCGGTACGGGCGGTGCGCGAGCACCTCCGCCAGATGCCGCCGCATCCGGGAGACCTCGGCCCGCACCGTCACCGTCCGGGTCGGATCCCCGAAGACGTCCTGCGCCAGCTCGGCGGCAGTCCGCCCCTCCCGGTGCACGGCCAGCGCGTACAGGAGCTCGGCGTGGCGGGGCGACAGCGGACGCGTCCACGTACCCACCGGGCCGCCGGTCACGTGGACGGCGAGCCCCCGCTCGTGGCTCAGGTCGAGCACGACCCGGCGCGGCGGCCTCTCCGACGGGCCGTCCGCGACCCTCACCAGCCAGCCGCCGGGCAGCGGTTCCACCTCGCACATCCCCAGCGAGGCCAGCCAGACCCGGCCCGGCCGCAGCGACTTGGGCAGCGGCAGGCGGTCGACGGGCGGCATTCCGCTGACGGCGGCGCACCAGCCGTGCGTGTCCACGGCCATCGCGCGCCCGCCCAGCCGGCACAGGATCGGTGCCGCCACCGACCGCAGCCGCTCGACGGCCCTCAGGTGCCGGTTGCGCAGCTCGCTCTCGGCGAGGGCCGCCACCGAACCGACCAGGGCCATCGTCGCCGGGTGGAAGGTGGAGACGGGCCCCGTGATGTCGACGATCCCCATCAGCCGGCCGTCGCGGGGGTCGCGTACGGGGGCCGCGGCGCAGGTCCAGTCGTGCAGGGCCCGGACGAAGTGCTCGGCGGAGTGCACCTGGACGGGGGTGCGGGTGGCGAGCGCGGTGCCGATCGCGTTGGTGCCGGTCACGCCCTCCTCCCAGGCGGCGCCCTCCTCCAGGCAGATGTCCTTCGCCAGGCGCATCACGGTGGAGTGTCCCTGGCGCCACAGCACCCGGCCCTCGTCGTCGGTGACGACCATGATCTGCCGGGCGGCGTCGGCGATCGTGGCGAGCCCGTCCCGCAGCAGCGGCATGACCTCGCCGAGCGCCGAGCTCCTGCGCCGGTGCTCGATCTCCTCCGCCTCCAGCAGCCTGCTCTGCGGGGACTGCTCGGGATCCACACCGCTGCGCAGCACCCGGGCCCAGGACGCGTCGATCTCCGCGCGCGGGACCTGCGCGGTGCGC
>NZ_JBEXWB010000185.1:0-12297 GCF_040629645.1 Streptomyces sp. NPDC005899
GCGGACCGGTCGGCACCGGGCCGAAGATGCCGCGGGCGCCCCACCGGAGGCGGCGAGGCGGGCCCGGCGCCACCTCCGGCGGGCGCGGCACTCGGCCGCGTCACCCACGCCGCACGGTCACGGACGGCCGCTCGGCCGCACCACCATCGCCGAGCCACCTCCCCTGCGCACCTTCTCGGCGGCCGCCAGCCAGCGCCCGTCCGGCAGGCGCTGCACACCTGTGGCCGCCCCGATCTCCGGGTTGGCCTTGAAGACGTGGCCCAGGGCCTCCAACTGCCCGCGTACCGGGCTGTCCCACAGGCCCGGCTCGATCTCGGTGGCCGCCGAGTTGCGCTGACTGGCGCGCGGCGCCGCGATCGCCTCGACGAGCGGCAGGCCGCGGTCCACGTGGCCGATCAGCGACTGCAGCACGGTGGTGATGATCGTCGCGCCACCCGGTGAGCCCAGCGCCAGCACCGGCCTGCCGTGCTGGAGCACGATGGTCGGCGAGATGGAGGACCGGGGGCGCTTACCCGGGCCGGGCAGGTTGGGGTCGTGCACCGACGGGTCGGCGGGTGCGAAGGAGAAGTCGGTCAGCTCGTTGTTGAGCAGGAAGCCCCGCCCCGGCACGGTGATGCCGCTGCCGCCCGTCGACTCGATGGTCAGGGTGTACGCGACGACGTTGCCCCACTTGTCGGCGGTGGTCAGGTGGGTGGTGTTCTCCCCCTCGTACGTCGTCGGGGCGGCCTTGCCGCCCGGCGCGCAGCGGGCGGGGTGGCGCGGATCGCCCGGCGCGAGCGGACTGGTGAGGACCGCGTCGTCCTTGATCAGGCACTCGCGCGAGTCGGCGAAGCGCTGACTCAGCAGCCCCCTCGTCGGCACGTCCTCGAACGCCGGGTCACCGACCCATCGCCCCCGGTCGGCGAAGGCGATTCGGCTCGCCTCGATGAGGCGGTGCAGGTACCGCGCCTGGCTCGCCTTCGACAGGTCGGTGGACTCGAGGATGTTGAGCGCCTCGCCCACGCTGGTACCGCCCGAGGACGAGGGCGCCATGCCGTAGACGTCGAGGCCCCGGTAGCCCACCACGGTGGGTGCCCGGTGCAGGGCACGGTAGGCCTTCAGGTCCTCGGCCGTGAGGTCGCCGGGACGCACCGCACGGGCCGCGTCCGGGTCGACGGGCGGCTTGCGGACCGTCGACACGATGTCGCGCGCCAGCTCGCCCCGGTACAGCTCGTCGACGCCCTCGCGCCCCAGGGTCGCGTAGGTGCGGGCGAGGTCCGGGTTCTTGAACCGGGAGCCGACCACCGGGAGCCGGCCGCCCGGGAGGAAGAGCTCGGTGGAGGCCGGGAAGTCGGCGAACCGTGCCTGGTTGCCGGCGGTCTGGGCGCGGAAGGTGTCGTCGACGACGAAACCCTCGCGCGCCAGCCGCTCGGCGGGCCGGAGCAGCGTGCGCAGCGGGGTGCTGCCCCAGGCGTCGAGGGCCTTGTCCCAGGTGGCCGGGGTGCCCGGTGTCCCGACGCCGAGTCCGCTGGTGACGGCGTCGCTGAAGGGGATCGGCCGGCCCTGCTCCAGGAACAGCGAGGAGTCCGCGGTGCGGGGTGCCGTCTCCCGCCCGTCGATGGTCTGCACGGTGTGCCTGCGCGCGTCGTAGTAGACGAAGTAGCCTCCGCCTCCGACGCCCGCCGAGTAGGGCTCGGTGACACCCAGCGCCGCCGCAGTCGCCACGGCCGCGTCGACGGCGTTCCCTCCCTTGCGGAGCACCTCCACGCCGGCGGCCGACGCGTCCGCGTCGACACTCGCCACCGCTCCCCCGTACCCGACCGCCACCGGTGACTTGGGGGGCGCCGCGGAGGGGGCCGCCGCCGCGGGGGCCGCGGCACCGAGCGAGCCGATGACGGCGAGCACACTCAAGAACGACACATTCCGGCCTGCGGAACGACGCATCCGTACCTCCAGTGAAGTTGCGTCCGCGCAGGGTAACCCCGCATCAGGCGCATCGTCAGGACCGCCTCGTCAGCTGCCCGCAGGACCTCCGGGCACGCACGGGCGGGCCGGTGGCGTACGCGATGCCGTGCCGGGGGCCATGGTCTCCGGCACGGCATCGCGCTGTGAGCGCCGCGGACACGGTCTCCGGAGCACCGGCGTCCAGGCCGGGGCCGGGCCCGGGGGCGGAACGTGTTGCGCGCCCTGCTTCGACGGGCCTCGCGCCGGGCCTCACGTGCTGTGCCGTGGGCGGTGGCCGGGCATCGTCGGCGCCATGGTCCGCCGCGCACGGTGACGTCGGCGGGTGGCGAGTGCGCGGCCGGCCACCGCCGGCCTCTCCGCCCCACCGCGCCGCCACCTCGGTGCCGCCGCCGATGCCCTCGGCGTGTGTCACGGAAGTGGCGGCGTGGAGAGGCTGGTTCGGCGTCGGTCCGGCGGTGCTCCCACCTGCGTGCGCGAAAGCGTCCGGCCCTCGGTCAGGGGTGGTCCGTGGCCGCGGCGCGGGTGTCCACGACGGCCAGGACCCGTCGGCACCAGTTCAGGTTCTCCTCCTCGAAGGAGATGCCCCGCAGGAGGGCGAGATAGGGGCCGACGCGCTCGGCGTGGCGGAGGTGGTCGTCCTCGGTACGGCCGTCGAGGAGGCGGGCACGCAGGCGTTCGTAGCGGTCGAGCTTCGCGCGGGCCCACTGCGCGCGCTCTTCGACGAACTCCCGTACGACATCGGGTCCGACCTCGTCCATGGCGGCGACCTTGACCATGAGTTCGTCCCGGACGGTGCCGGGCTTCGGGCGCTCGGCACCGAACGCGCGCAGGGCTGCCCACCCGGCCTCGGTCAAGGCGAACAACCGCTTGTTGGGACGGCGTTCCTGCTCCACGACGCGTCCGGCCAGCAGGCCGTCGGCCTCCATCTGTGCCAGCTCGCGGTAGAGCTGTTGCGGGGTGGCCATCCAGAAGTTGGCGATCGAGGCGTCGAAGGTCTTGGCGAGGTCGTACCCCGACGCCTCACCTTCCACGAGAGCGGCGAGCACCGCGTGACGTAGGGCCATGCCCGGCATGTTAACGCACGCCGATACTCACTTTGTTGACTAGTCACCCCTGGACAGCCGGTGGTGCGGGTACCTACGCTCCTCCACGTAAGTACTCAACGAATTGACTATCGAAGGAGGACCCGTGGGCGCGTTCCGCAAGGCGGTGGAGGCCGGAGACCACTCGGCGATCGAGGCACTGCTCGCCGACGACGTGGTGTTCACCAGCCCCGTCGCCTTCGCCCCGTACCCGGGCAGGCCGATCACCGCGGCCATCCTGCGCGGCGCCTACCGCGTCTTCGAGGACTTCCGCTACGTACGGGAGCTGTCCGGTCCGGACGGCCGCGACCAGGCCCTGGTCTTCGAAGCCACGGTCGAGGGCCTCGCCGTCACCGGCTGCGACTTCCTCCACTTCGACGAGGAGGGCCGCATAGACGACTTCCAGGTGATGGTCCGCCCGCTCTCCGCCGCGAAGGCCCTGTCCAAGGCCATGGGCGAGCAGTTCGACCGCATCACGGCGGAGGCCGCGGCGGGCTCCTGACGCGGGGCGGCACCGGCGGAGGGCGGGTACCGCGCCACTGGCGCGGTACCCGCCCTCCGTGTCGTGCCTGCCCGTCGCCGGGCTCACCCGGGACACCGTGGCGCCGGGCCCCGGGGTTCCTCCGGCGCGCACCGTCCGGCTCGCAGCTGACCTTCTCCCCTCCGCCGCAACCGGTGTTCCGGTCCGGACGGCGGGAAGTGATCCCCGGCTGCCGCCGTGCGGGGCACGGCCCGGCGTACGGTCAGGCCCGGGGCTCCCGTGTTCCCGGCAGGAGGCTGCGCGGTGCGGCCGGGTCGACGCCCACCGCCTCCGTCTTCGGATTGCGGCGCTGCCGCCTGGCCAGCCAGGTCGCGAACCAGGAGAGCAGCATGCACATCCCGATGTAGATGGGCGAGATCACCATGACCACGGGGATGAACGGCAGGTCGTAGTCGAGGTTCGAGGCGATCAGCTTGCCCGCGTGGAGGAATTCCTCGTAGGTGATCAGGAAGCCCAGGGAGGTGTCCTTCAGGGCCACCACCAGCTGGCTGATGATGGTCGGCATCATCGCGCGGACGGCCTGCGGGGCCAGGACGTAGGTGGTGACCTGCGTCTTGCGCATACCCAGTGCGTACGCCGCCTCCCGCTGGCCCCGTTCCACGGAGTTGACACCGGTGCGGAAGACCTCGGCGAGCACGGACCCGTTGTAGAGGGTCAGCCCGGCCACCAGAGCCGGCAGCGGCTGCACCTTGAGGGCGACGAAGATGAAGAAGATCATCACCAGGACGGGCATGGCCCGGAAGAACTCGACCAGCAGCGTGGAGACCCAGCGCACCGGCCGGTGCACGGAGAGCCGTCCGACGGCGAGCACGGCCCCGAGTGCCAGGGAGAGCACAGCCGCGTACGCGAAGGCCTTGAGGGTGTTGCCGAGTCCGCGCAGCAGGAGTTCCTGGATCCCCTTGTAGGTGAAGGGGTTCCACTTCGCCGCGGTGAACTGGTCGGTGTCGAAGAGCAGGTACAGCAGCCAGCCGAGGGCCGCGAGGATGGCGACGGTCGAGACGACACCGTAGGTGAAGTGGCGCCTGCGCGTGACGGGCCCCGGGATGTCGTACAGGGCGCTGCCGGCGGCGGGGGCGGAACGGGTCATCGGGCGACTCCCCAGCGCTTCTCCATCAGGTTGAAGAGCGCACTGATGGCCAGGGTGATGATGAGGTATCCGACGGCGATCCAGACGAACGACCAGATGATGCTGTAGCCCAGTTCGTTGAGGGTCTTGTAGGTGCCGAGCAGCTCCGTGACACTGAACGCCCCGGCGATCGCCGAGTTCTTGGCGAGCGCGATGAGCGTCGACCCGACGGGCGGGATCACCGACCGGAAGGCCTGCGGCAGCACGACGTTGCCGAGCGTCTGCCCGAAGGACAGACCGAGGCTGCGGGCCGCTTCGCCCTGGCCCGTGGGCACGGTGTTGATGCCGGCGCGCAGGGCTTCGCAGATGAAGGCCGAGGTGTAGCAGCCGAGGGCGAGGACCGCGAAGACCTCGAAGGGCAGTACCAGACCGAACCGGGGCAGCCCGAGCAGCACCGCGAAGAACAGCAGGGTGAGCGGGGTGTTGCGGAGCACCGCGACCCACACCGTGCCGATCACCCGGAGCGACCCGACGGGCGCGACCCGGAAGGACGCCATGACGAAGCCGAGTGCCAGGGCGAGGAGCGAGGAGTAGACCGTCAGCTCCAGGGTGCCGAGGAAGCCTTCGGCGTAGAGCGAGAAGTTGTCCGTCAGTACATCCATGGTGGCCGGCCCCTCAGTTCGCCGGGTAGCGGTCGATGGGCGGCGGTGTCGGCGCGGGCACTCCGGAGAGTCCCAGGGTGGCTTCGAACGCCTTCTTCCAGTTGCCGTTCTTCTCGTTCGCCTCCAGTGCGTCGTCGAGTGCGAAGCGCAGCGCGTTGTCGGCGCGGGGGACGCCGATGCCGTACGGCTCCTCGGAGAAGGGCTTGCCGACGACCTTCATCTCGTCCGGGGCCTTGGCCGCGAATCCGAGCAGGATGGCGTCGTCGGTGGTGACGGCGTCCACCTGGAAGGTCAGGAGGTTGTCGACGCAGATCGAGTAGGTGTCGTAGGCGACGAGCTTCGCCTCGGGGTGGTCGGCGGCGATGCGCTGGTACGGGGTGGAGCCGGCGGCCGAGCAGACGGTCCTGCCCGCCAGGTCCCGGGGTCCGTGGATGTCGTTCTCGTCGGTGCGCACCAGCAGGCCCTGGCCGGCCATGTAGTAGGGGCCGGCGAAGCCCACGAGCTTCTTGCGCATGTCGTTGATCGTGTAGGTGCCCACGTAGTAGTCGATCTGGCCGTTCTGCAGGGCGGTCTCGCGGTTGGCGGAGGCGATGGTCCGGAAGCGGATGGTCCGTGGTTCGAAGCCGAGGGACGCCGCCGTCATGCGGGCGATCTCGATGTCGAAGCCGGAGAAGACGCCGGTGGCCGGGTCCTTCTCACCCAGGTAGGGCTGGTCCTCCTTGGCGCCGACGACGAGGTAGCCGCGTTTCTCGGCCTTGGTCCACGTCGTGGACCCGGGGAGCCGGAAGCCGGTGTCCACGGTGTAGTGGGGCAGCTGCTCCGCCCTCGGCCCCTTGACCGGCGGGCTGCCCTCCCTGCCGCAGCCCGCGGCGAGCGCGGCGAACAGGAGGCCCGACAGCAGGGCCGCGATGTTCCTCGTACGCAACACGGTGCCCCCTGTCAGTGCTTGAGGATCTTGGACAGGAAGTCCTTGGCGCGGTCGCTCTCCGGGGCGGTGAAGAAGTCCTCCGGAGTGCGGTCCTCGACGATGCGTCCGTCGGCCATGAACACCACGCGGTTGGCGGCGGACCTGGCGAAGCCCATCTCGTGGGTGACGACCACCATGGTCATGCCCTCACGGGCGAGCTGCCGCATGACCTCGAGGACCTCGTTGATCATCTCGGGGTCGAGCGCCGAGGTGGGTTCGTCGAAGAGGAGGGCCTTCGGGTCCATGGCCAGGGCCCGGGCGATGGCGACGCGCTGCTGCTGCCCGCCGGAGAGCTGGGCGGGAAGCTTGTCCGCCTGGGAGGCGAGCCCGACCCGCTCCAGCAGCTCCCGGGAGCGCCGGTCGGCCTCCTCCTTCTTCCGCCGCCGCACCTTGAGCTGGGCGAGCGAGACGTTGGCCAGCACGGTCTTGTGCGCGAACAGGTTGAACGACTGGAAGACCATGCCGACTTCGGCCCGCAGCTGGGCCAGGCCCTTCCCCTCCTCCGGGAGCGGCCTGCCGTCGATGGCGATGCGTCCCGACTCGATCGTCTCGAGTCTGTTGATCGTCCGGCAGAGCGTTGATTTGCCCGATCCGGAGGGGCCGATGACCACCACCACCTCCCCGCGGCCGACGGTGAGATTGATGTCCTGCAGTACGTGCAACGTCCCGAAGTGCTTGTTGACGTCCCGCAGCTCGATCAACGGATCGACGGCCATACGCTGCCCTACCCACTTTTCGCTGTGTCGAGGTCAGCGCAAACTATCCAGGCCTGGCACGCGCTTCGGAGCCGACACGCACCAACAGCTCATAAGGCTGTTTATCGCGTTTTGCCGATCGGGCCGCTCTCGGCCGACTCCGCGTACATCTCGGACAGCTCGGGGCTGCCGGTCATCGCCCAGTCCAGACCGGCCGCGACGACGTCGATCTCGCGCCCCGAGGCCAGGCGCACCACGGGTTTCCCGCCGGCCAGGATGTCCCACGCGGCACCGGGGACGGTCCGCACGAGAACGGTGCCGAGGTACAGGCCGGCGTCGTTGCCGAGCCAGGGCAGCTCCTCCGGGTCATCGCGCCACAGCGGCGGCAGCTGATCGAGCGCGGACAACGAGGCGGGGGCGTCGTCGAGTTCGAGTCCGCACTGCGCCGCGCGGACGCGGAGGAGCTCGCACTCCGCGAGCAGTTCGGCCACGCCGTCCGGATCGGTCTCGACGGCGGCCGCGAGAGCCACCCCCCGCGTACCGCCCTGGCGCTTAAGCCAGTTGTCCAGGAAAGGGATGTTCATGCCACAAGGGTCCCATCCCGGACGCGGTCCGCACCACAGGGCACGGCAGCCGTTCGGGAGGACCCGCGGCCGGGGGGCCGGTAAACCCCGTCTACGCTGCGGGAATGACGTCGCAGAACTACCTCTCCGAACTCTTCTCACTGGACGGCCGGGTCGCCGTGGTCACCGGCGGCAGTTCCGGCATCGGGCGTGCCGTCGCCGGGGCGCTCGCACACGCGGGTGCGGGCGTCGTGGTCGTCGCGCGCCGGGAGGCGGAGCTGGAGCGCACCGTCGCCGAACTCACCGCCGAAGGCTGCCGGGCGGCCTGGGTGAGCGCCGACCTGGGGAGCAGCGACGGCGCGCGGGCGGCCGGCGACGAGGCGGCCGCCGTGTTCGGGGAGCCGGACATCCTGGTCAACTGCGCGGGCGTCAACCTGCGTCCGCCGATGGGTGAGTTGGACGAGGACGTCTGGGACACCACGATGGCGGTGAACCTCAAGGCGCCCTACCTGCTCGGCCGGCGCTACGGTCCGGGCATGGCCGAGCGGGGGTACGGGCGGATCATCCACATCACCTCGCAGCAGGCGCACCGCGCGTTCGTGCAGAGCGGGGCGTACGGGGTGTCCAAGGGCGCGCTGGAGTCGCTGGCCCGCTCACAGGCCGAGGCGTGGTCGCCGTACGGCGTCACCTGCAACACCCTCGTGCCCGGGTTCGTGATGACGCCGCTCAACGAGCGGCTGTCGTCCGACCCGGAGAAGGTGGCGGCGCTGGCCTCGCGCACGATGGTGGGCCGCAACGGCCTGGCCGGGGACTTCGCGGGGGCCGCGGTCTTCCTGGCGAGTGCCGCCTCGTCGTACGTCACGGGGCAGTCGCTCTTCGTCGACGGCGGGTTTTCCGTGCACTGACCGGCCCCCGTCCCGCACGGCGCCGCGCACCCCCCGGGAGCGCGCGGCGCCGTCACGTGCGGGCGTCCGGGCCCAGGGCCCGGGCCGCCCTACGGCGAAGTACGGTGCCGCCCGGCCCTATCGGCCGGCCGCCTCGCTCCGGGCGGCGGCCTCGCTCTCGGCGGCCACCGCTTCGGTGACGGCCCGCGAGGCCGTCTCCTTGTCGATGCCGAGGCCCGTGAGCACACCCGCCCCGCTCTCGAACTCCAGCAGGGCCAGCAGGATGTGCTCGGTCCCGACATGGTTGTGCCCCAGCCGCAGGGCCTCGCGGAAGGTGAGCTCCAGGACCTTGCGCGCGTCCGCGTCGTACGGGATCAGGTCGGGGACGGCGTCGGCCGGGGGCGGCAGCACGCGGGTCACCGCTTCGCGGACGGCGTCCGGGGTGACCCCCTGGGCGACGACCACCCGCGCGGCGACGGCGTCCGGCTCGCCCAGGAGCCCCAGGACGAGGTGCCCGGTCCCCACCTCGCCGTGGGAGGCGGCTTGGGCCTCGTTGTGCGCGCCCATCACGACGTTGCGGGCCTGTTCGGTGAACCGGCTGAAGCCCTGCCCGGGATCCAGGTCGGTCGGCTCGTCCGGCTTCTTGGGCACGAAGCGCTTCTGGGCGGCCTGCCGGGTGACACCCATGCTCCTGCCGATGTCCGTCCAGGACGCGCCCGAGCGTCGCGCCTGGTCGACGAAGTGCCCGATGAGGTGGTCGGCGATCTCGCCGAGATGGTCCGCTGCGACGACGGCGCCGGAGAGCTGCTCCAGTGCGTCGGTGTGCGTCCGCTTGATCGCCTGGATCAGGTCGTCGAGACGGATGGGAGGGTCGGCCGCGAGAGGCTTGGTCATGAGGCAACCTTAGGTTGACACCTCTGGGGCGTCAACCCTCGGTTGACACTTCGATCCTCGACACGGGCGGTGGTCAGAGGTCGAGGTCCACGACCACCGGAGCGTGGTCGGAGGCGCCCTTCCCCTTGCGCTCCTCACGGTCGACGTAACTGTCCTTCACGGCTGCCGCGAACGGGGCGTTGCCCAGGACGAGGTCGATCCGCATCCCCCTGTTCTTCGGGAAGCCCAGCTGGCGGTAGTCCCAGTAGGTGTACGGGCGGTCGTACTTCAGCGGGCGCGGCATCACGTCGGACAGGCCCTCGGCGTGCAGAGCGGCCAGCGCGGCCCGCTCGGCGGGGGTGACGTGCGTCGCGCCCACGAAGAGGCTCGGGTCCCAGACGTCGTCGTCCGTCGGCGCGATGTTGAAGTCGCCGAGGACCGCGAAGGGCGGCGCCGCCGCCGCGTCGGCGGCGACGGCCTCCTTGAGGGCCTCCAGCCAGCGCAACTTGTACGTGTAGTGGTCATGGCCGACCTCGCGGCCGTTCGGCACGTAGACCGACCAGACGCGGGCCGGGCCGCAGGTCGCCGAGACCGCCCTCGGCTCCGCCACACCCTCGTACTCCGGGCCTCCCGGCAGCCCCGCGACGACGTCGGTGAGGCCGACCCGGGAGAGCACCGCCACGCCGTTCCACCGGCCCGTGGCGTTGACCGCGCTCTCGTAGCCCAGTTCGCGCAGCGCCTCGGTAGGGAACTGCTCAAGCGTGCACTTGGTCTCCTGGACGCACAGCACGTCCGTGCCGCTGCTCTCCAGCCAGGCGAGCAGCCTGGGGAGGCGGGCGGTGATCGAGTTGACGTTCCAGGTGGCGATACGCATGGATCCCAACCTAGCGGCTCCCACCGACATCGATACGTCCGGCGGGTCGACGGCAGGCGGCACCGTCCCGGACGGGCCTCCCGCCGCGCTCCCCCGGGCCGGGGGACGCACCCCCGGGCCGGGAGGGCCCGGCCGCGCCACGTCAGAGGCGGGAGGCGTCGCCCGGGGTCATCCGGCTGTGGTCCGCGCCTCCGAGGCCGCCGATCTGCGCGTCGTAGATCGGGCGGGCGAGGTCGGTGAGCAGTGCGTCGTGGATGTCGATCGCCCGGCGCGGCTTCACCTCCCGTACGTAGTCGATGACCTCGGAGATCTTGTTCCAGGGGGCCATCACCGGCAGCATCAGCGTGTCCACCGGCCGGTCGGGCACGGTGAGCGCGTCCCCGGGGTGGAAGACCGAACCATCCACCAGGAAGCCGATGTTGGTGACCCTGGGGATGTCCGGGTGGATCACGGCGTGCAGTTCGCCGTGCACCTGCACCTCGAACCCGGCCGCCGAGAAGGCGTCACCGTGACCGACGGTGTGGACCCTGCCCGGGAAGGCCGCCGACAGCCGCTCCGCCACGCTGCGCAGCGTCCACAGGTGCACCGCGGGGTCGTGCTCCAGCCCCGCGCGCAGCCGCGCCTCGTCGAAGTGGTCCGGGTGCTCGTGGGTCACCAGGATGGCGTCGGCACCGACGGCGGCGTCCTCCTCGGAGAAACCTCCGGGGTCGATGACGAGCGACCGCCCGTCCCGCTCGAGACGGATGCAGGAGTGCTTCTTCTTCGTGAGGGTGAGAGACGAGGCGTTCATGCCACCATCCTGCTACGCGGGCGGGGTGGTTTCCTCCTGGATGACGGACTGCGCGACGGTGAACGCCGCACCGGCGGCGGGAATGCCGCAGTAGACGGCGGTCTGGAGCAGCACTTCCTTGATCTCGGCGGGCGTGAGCCCGTTGCGCAGCGCGGCCCGCACGTGCTGGGCCAGGCTCCCCAGGTGTCCGGAACCGACGACCGCGGCGAGCGTGACACAGCTGCGGGCCCGGCGGTCGAGGCCCTCCCGGGACCAGACCTCGCCCCACGCGTAACGGGTGAGGAGGTCCTGGAAGTCGTCGGTGAAGGCGTCGGACGCAGCCGTCGCGGCGTCGACATGGGCGTCGCCCAGCACTTCGCGCCGGACCCTCATCCCACTGTCGTACCGGTCGCGGACACCGGCGGCGGCGTCGGGAGCGGCGGGTGCGGAGGCGATCTCGGCCACCGGCACCACCGGGACGAACGAGGCCGTGCCCCCCTGCGAGGGTGGTACGGGGATGGCCGCCAGGGTGTCCTGCCAGGACGTCGAGAAGTGCATCAGGAGCAGGTCGGTGACGGCGCCCGGCTGCTCGACCGGGGCGAGGTGCGAGGCGCCGGGGACCAGGGCCAGCCGGGCGTCCGGGATGCCGGCCACGAGCGTGCGGGCCTCCGCCGGCCCCGTGACCGTGTCCTCGGCGCCGACCAGGACCAGGGTCGGCACACCGATACGGGGCAGCTCCGCCCTGATGTCGAAGGCGGCCAGGGCCTCGCAGGCGGCGATGTAGCAGCCGGGGTCGGTCGTGCGCACCATCTGGACGGACCACTCGACGATGGCCGGCTGCGCGGCGGCGAAGCCGGGGGTGAACCAGCGTTCCGGGACGGCGCGCGCGATCGGCTCCAGGCCGTTGCTGCGGACCACCACCCCGCGCTGCCGGAACTCGTCGGCACTGCCGAAACGCGGGGAGGCGGCGATCAGCGCGAGCGAGGCCACCCGGTGCGGGTGCCGCAGGGCCAGGACGGCACCGACCGCGCCGCCGATGGAGCAGCCGGCGTAACCGAACCGCTGGACGCCGAGGCTGTCCAGCGTGGCGAGCAGACGGTCGGCGAGGTCCGCGACGGACGTGGCCGGGTGGGCGGGGGCGCCGCCGTGGCCGGGCAGGTCGTACCGGAACACCCTCCAGTGCTGGGAGAGCTCGGGTATCTGCCGGTCCCACATGTGCCAGGTGGTGCCCAGGGACGGTCCGATCACCAGGACCGGGGCGTCGTCCGGGCCGTCGAAGCGGTACTGGAGCAGCCCCGGCCCCTGCGGCACGGGTGGCGTCCGTGCCCCGGACGGGCCCTGCGGTGCCGGGGCCTCCTGTGCCGGCCGGCCCGCGTG
>NZ_JBEXWB010000186.1:0-12225 GCF_040629645.1 Streptomyces sp. NPDC005899
CGGCGGCCTGGCCCGCCGCCTCGCCGCCGCGGCAGACCCCCTCGACGGCACGCAGCGCGGCCTGGACCCCGGCCACGTCGGCGTCCGGGTCCAGCGCCCTGAGCTTGCGTTCGTCCAGGTGCGTCCGCGCGGCGACGAAGGACCGGGCCCGGCAGTACACCAGGACACCCGCGTTGAAGCACTCACCGCGCTCGACGCGTGGCACCACGCGCACCACCGCGTACTCGAAGACGTCTCGCTGACTCATCGGCCCTCGTCCTCGCGGTCGCGTCCGGCGCCCGCCCGGGCGTCGCGGTCCTTCTTGGTGGGGTGGGGCCACGGGGCGACGTGGTCGGTGAGCCAGCCCGGCGCCCGCGAGGGGGCCGGCTTCGTCGGCTCCCCGAGCGAGATCCGGCGGTGGATCGTCGCGGCGCGGGCCAGCAGCGGTTCCACGTAGGCGCGTCGCAGGAGGTCCGTGCTGTCGAAGCCGGGCTCCCCGGCCAGCCACTCGTCCGGCACGGCGGCCGTCACCTCGGTGAGCAGGTCCTCGGTGACGAGCGGGGCCAGCTCCGCGGCCGCGGCCTCGATGTCCGGCGCGAAGGGGGCCAGCACGTGGTCGGAGGCGTTGTACGGCTTGGCGGCCGAGGCCTGGGCGCCGGGCCAGTTGTGGTGCCAGATCATGGTCGCCCCGTGGTCGATGAGCCAGAGGTCGCCGTGCCACACGAGCATGTTGGGGTTGCGCCAGGACCGGTCGACGTTGTTGATCAGCGCGTCGAACCACACGACCCGCCCGGCCTCCACCGGGTCCACCTGGTAGGCGAGCGGGTCGAACCCGAGAGAGCCGGGCAGGTAGTCCATCCCGAGGTTGAGGCCACCGCTGGCCTTGAGGAGCTCCTGCACCTCCTGATCCGGCTCCGCGAGCCCGATCACCGGGTCGAGCTGGATGGTCACCAGCTCGGGCACCCGCAGTCCGAGCCTCCTGCCGAGCTCGCCGCAGACGACCTCCGCGACCAGCGTCTTGCGCCCCTGGCCCGCTCCGGTGAACTTCATGACGTACGTGCCGAGGTCGTCCGCCTCGACGATCCCGGGGAGCGAACCGCCTTCACGCAGGGGCGTTACATAACGGGTCGCGGTGACTTCTGTCAGCATTTCCTCAGGCTATACGGCGCCGCTCCCTGGAGATCCACGGGCGGGGCCGAGGCCGCGGAGCAGGGCCCGGCCGGGCCGGGACGGCCGCGGAAGGTGGATGCCCCGGCCGGGTGAGCGCTCGGGAGGGATGCCGGGATGCCCGAAGCCCACGGCCGGTGGGCGAAGGGGGCGCCGGATCAGGGGGTCCCGCAACCCGGGCCGGCCGCCCGTGCCCGCCGGCCGCTCCGCACACCTTGCCCTCGGCCCGCCGGGGGGCGCCCGGCCCTCCCTGCGGTTCGGCCGGCTCTCCGGCCGTGCCGTCGAACACCCGGCCACGGGGGCCGCCGTGTCCGCACGGCCCGCGAGGGCCCGGTACCGCCTCCTCCTGTCGTGGGCGGACCTCACACCGGTAGCGGTCCGCCCGTCCGGCCTGCCCGCGCGGTGGCATCCGCACATCCCGGCTTCGGCCACAGGGTGGCCTGCCCCATGACACCCTGTGGCCCGGAAGATAAGGTCGACCATGGCCGATCGGGGAAAGGTGCACTGGTTGGTATGACGCAGTGGACTTCTGTGGTCGGCTCCACGCAACTCGCGCGGCTGATCGCCTCCCTGCGGGACCGGCCCGCCGGCGCCCGCCGCCCGCCCGCCTACCGCGCGCTGGCCGACGGCGTCCGGCTCCTGGTGCTGGAGGGCCGCTTACCGGTGGCGGCACGGCTGCCCGCCGAGCGCGAGCTGGCCCAGGCGCTGAACGTCAGCCGCACCACCGTCGCCGCCGCCTACGAGGCGCTGCGCGGCGACGGCTTCCTGGAGTCCCGCAGGGGCGCGGGGAGTTGGATCACCGTGCCCGCGGGCAATCCGCTGCCCGCGCGCGGACTGGAGCCGCTGCCGCCCGAGGCGCTCGGTTTCATGATCGATCTCGGGTGCGCGGCGCTGCCCGCGCCCGAGCCCTGGCTCACCCGCTCCATGCAGGGCGCACTCGGTGAACTCCCGCCGTACGCGCAGACACACGGCGACTACCCGGCCGGACTGCCCGTGCTGCGGCAGATGCTCGCCGACCGCTACACCGAGCGCGGCACCCCGACCCTGCCCGAGCAGATCATGGTCACCACAGGCGCCATGGGGGCGATCGACGCGATCTGCCAGCTCTTCGCCGGCCGCGTCGAGCGCATCGCCGTCGAGTCGCCGTCGTACGCCAACATCCTCCAGCTCATGCGCGAGACGGGCGCCCGGCTGGTTCCCGTCGCGATGGCCGAGGGGCTGACGGGCTGGGACATGGACCGCTGGCGCCAGGTCCTGCGGGAGTCGGCGCCCCGCCTCGCCTACGTCGTCGCGGACTTCCACAACCCGACCGGCGCCCTGCCAGGCGACGACCAGCGGCGCGGCCTCGTGGACGCCGCGCGCTCGGCGGGCACCGTGCTCATCGCCGACGAGTCGATGTCCGAACTGTGGCTGGAACCGGGCCTCGAGATGCCGCGTCCGGTGTGTTCGTACGACCCGGCGGGCTCCACCGTCATCACCGTCGGCTCGGCGAGCAAGGCGTTCTGGGCCGGTATGCGCATCGGTTGGGTACGCGCCGCGCCCGACGTGATCCGCAGCCTGGTCGCGGCGCGCGCCTATGCCGACCTGGGCACCCCCGTGCTGGAGCAGCTCGCGGTCAACTGGCTCTTGCGTACGGGTGGTTGGGAGAAGGGCGTGGAGGTCTGCAGGACACGCGCCAGGGACAACCGCGACACCCTCGTCGCAGCGGTACGCCGGGAGCTGCCCGACTGGGAGTTCGAGGTGCCCGGTGGCGGCCTGACGCTGTGGGCGCGCGCGGGCGGACTCTCCGGGTCGCACCTCGCCGAGGTGGGTGAGCGCCTCGGGGTGCGGGTGCCGTCCGGGCCGCGCTTCGGTGTGGACGGGGCCTTCGAGGGCTTCGTGCGCCTGCCGTTCACGGTGGGCGACCCACTGGCGGGCGAGGCGGCGGTCCGTCTCGCGGCCGCGGCCCGTCTGGTGCGGGCGGGCGCGGGTGCGGGGGCCGCGCCGGCGGGGTCATTCGTGGCGTGAAGTCGTCGTTGTGCGACCTGGAATCGCCGTTCTCCAGCCATAAGTGGCCGGATTTGACAATACTTGATTGACACTCGGACTGGCCAATGCTTGAGTGCACATCGAGGCGTGGTGCATTCCCTTGAATGGCTGGGACCGGACTACCACCCCTCAGACGCATTACCGCCGCAGGGGGGAGGAGGGGAGACGCTATTTCTTTTCCGTCACTGATTCGATGTACTGCTGATTCCTGCTCCGTAGGATCATCCATTTCGTCCGCCTAAGCGAAACCGATTCAGAGGGCGTCAGTGTCAGCCAAGTCAGTCTCCATGAGGTCCTACGGTCCAGCCGGCCTGGTCGTGATCGCGATGATCAGTGTCCAGTCCGGCGCTGCGGTCTCGACTTGGATGTTCGACGAGATCGGCCCGATGGGGACCGCCTTCACGCGTCTCGCCTGGGCCGCCGTCTTCCTGCTGCTCTGGGCCCGCCCCCGGCTGCGCGGGCGCGGGCCCGGGGATCTGCGCGTCGCCGCCACGCTCGGTGCCATGAGTGCGGCGATGACCATCTTCTACTTCCTCGCCGTGGAGCGGATTCCGCTGGGCGTCGCGAGTGCCCTGGAGTTCCTCGGGCCTCTCGGCGTGGCGATCTTCGGATTGCGCGGCCGGCGGCTCGACCTGCTCTGGCCGACCCTCGCCGCCGTCGGCGTACTGGCGCTGGCCCGCCCCTGGGAGGGCTCCGCGGATCTGGTCGGCCTGCTGTTCGGCGCGCTGTCCGGGGCGTGTCTCGGCGGCTACGTCGTCTTCACCCAGAAGGTCGGCGACCGGTTCGCGGGCGTCGACGGGCTCGCCCTGTCCCTGACGGTCGCCGCACTGTGCGCGGCACCGTTCGGGCTCCCCCAGGCGGTGGGCCACTTCAGCACCACGGTGGTGGTGGGATCCGCGGCGGCCGCACTGCTGTTGCCGGTCCTGCCGTACGTCCTGGAAATGGTCGCCCTGCGCAGACTGACCACTGCCGCCATGGGCACCCTGATGAGTTTCGAGCCGGGCATCGCGGCCGTCGTCGGCCTGGTGCTCCTCAGCCAGTCGATGACCCTGCTGCAGTGTTTCGGCCTCGTGTGCGTGGTTCTGGCGAGCATCGGGGCCGTACAGCGCGGCAGACGGCCGGATGCCACGCCCGAGCCGCTCGACGCCTCGGCGGGCGTCGAAGCAGCCCGCCGATAACCGTCGGATGCGGAAGGTCCGCACCCGTTCATCCTGTTGTCCATTCCTATTCGACCATTCCCTTTCTCGGCGCACTCGTTCCGATGCGCGCCGGGACTGCTGCACGCCCCTTTGATATCCGGGGTTCCTGGCTGCCGATGAGCCGGTCCCCTGCATGACAACCGCCTCCGCTCATTCCCTCCGTCGCGAGTCGACGAACAGGTGCACGGCGTTCGTCTCGAGGGTCTGATCAGTTCGCGAGGTGGTGGACCTCGGCCGCATCGCCGTACCGCGATGCACCGGGGAGCACAAAAGAACCCGCACACCGTGCAATGGAAGGGATTCACATGTCACGCGAGCGCCTCGAGAAGCTGGCCGCCGAAGGAATGGAGCGGATGTTCGAGAAGGTCCCGAAGGCCCGGGAATTCCACACCGCCGAGTGGAGCGACCCGGACTACTACCGTCGCCACCTGGTCGAGACCGTGCTGCGCATCCGCCTCAACAACGAGGTGGACGCCTACGGCCTCTACAAGGTGGGGTACAAGGACCACCGTCTGGCCGCGACCCTCGCCAGGTACCTCTCCGAGGAGAACAACCACGAGGGCATGTTCCTCAGGGACCTCAAGGAGTTCGGCCTCACCAAGGAGGACGTGGACGCGACGCGTCCGCTGCCCTCGACCGAGTACCTGATCGGGTACATGTACTTCTCCATCAACCAGGAGGGCCCGCTCCCGACCACCGTCTGGAACTGGTTCGTCGAGTGGTACTCCGACCGCTACAACCCCGCCATCACCAAGCACGCGGCCGAGGTGTACGGCCTGGAGAAGGTCAAGGGCTCGCAGGCCCACATCGACTACGACGAGTCCCACGACCACGACGAGCTGATGTGGTCCACGGTGGACCGCGCCATCAAGGGCTGGGGCTCCCTCGAGGACGCGGAGCGGCACCTGGTCAACTTCACCGACCTGATAGCGCTCTACTTCACCGAGCTCTACGAGACGACCGTGAGCAACAAGGCCTGAATCCGCCCGCGCCAGCCCGCACATCCGCGTGAAGCCCTCCGACCGTAAGGATTCGTAGTGCCCGATGCGACCGTCCTGATAATCGAACCGGAGTCATCCGGCATCGACCTCATCCCGGCAGCGCTCGGGCTCGGCTTCCGCGTCCATGTGGTCGACCGCCGGGCCGCCCACGAGCTGCCTTCCGCGGCACGTGACGCCGTCGCCGCGGGGAAGGCGGCCCACCTCCGGGTGGACACGCGGTCAGCCGGGGCGGTGGCCGACGCGGCCGCCGCCCTGGCCCGGCGGACCGAGATCGCCGCGGTGATACCGGCGTTCGAGTACGCCGTGCCCGTCGCCTCCGCGGTGGCGGAACGCCTCGGCCTGCCGGGGATCAGCCCCCGCTCGGCCGAGCTCCTCCGTGACAAACGCAAGATGAAACAGGCCCTGTCGGTCGGCGGTGTCCGCGTGGCGCACGGCGTCTCGCTGGCCGCGGACCGGGCCGATGACAAGGCCCTCCAGCACGTGGCCCGCCGAGTGGGCTTCCCCGCGGTCGTGAAGCCCGTCAACGGCTGCGGAAGCCTGCGGGTCCGCCGGGTCGAGGGGCTGGGAGAACTCCGCAGCCAGGTGGAGCTGTCCCGGCGCGACCCCATCGACGACATGGGCCTCAGTCTCGGCAACCTGCTGCTCGTCGAGGCCTATGTGACGGGCCCCGAGGTGAGCGTCGAAGGGTACGTCGCGGACGGCACCGTCCGGATCGTGGCGGTGACCGAGAAACAGCTCGGCCCCGAACCGCACTTCGTGGAGATCGGCCATGTCGTGGACGCCGGACTGGAACCGGGGGTGCGGGCCGACGTGGAGCGCGTCACCCGGGCCGCGGTCGAGGCCCTCGGCATGCGCGTGGGGGCCTTCCACCTCGAGGCGCGGCTGACGCCGACCGGCCCGGTCGTGATCGAGGTGGCCGCGCGTCTGGGGGGCGACCGCATCCAGGAGCTGGTGTCGGCCGCGTACGGATTCGACCTGCCGCGAGCGATGATCGAGGCCCTGGCCGGGCTCCCCGTGACCCCACCGGATCCGGTCCTGCGACCTCGGTCGGCCGGTGTGCGCTTCTTCACCGTCCCCGCCCCGGCCGTCCTGCGCGATCCGGAGCAGCTCATGCAGCGCGTGGCCGCGGTGGCCGGGTGCAGCAACGTCTCGGTCAGTCTCGGGGCGGGCGCGCCCCTGCAGCCCACCACCGACTTCCGCGACCGTTTCGGCCACGCCGTCCTCGTCGCGGACGACCGGCCGGCGCTGGACGCCGCGCTGGCCCGGGTGGACGCACATGTCGCGCAGTCCGTGGGGAGCGCCGTCGCATGCATATCCTGATCATCAACCGCTACAGCGACGACTTCGCCGACTACGGCCGGTACCTGGACCACACCCGCCACCAGGTCAGCTACGTCACGATCGCCGACCACGTCCCGATGATCCCGCCGGGGACCGGCCATGTGGAGGTCGTCGAGGACGTCCGCGACGCCGATTCCGTGGTGGCGGCCGCGAGCCGCTGCCACGTCGCGGCGGGCGCACTCCAGGCGGTGCTGGCACCCTCCGAGTTCGACCTGCTGACAGCCGCCCTCGTCCGGGAGAAGCTCGGGGTGCCGGGCCCTGACACCGAGGCCACGTCACTGTTCCGCGACAAGGTGCGGATGAAGGCGGCACTGTCCGCGGAGGGACTGCGCGTCCCCCGGTTCCGCGCGGTCCGCTCCCCGGAGGACGTCGTCGCGTTCGCGGCCGAGTACCCCGGTCCCGTGGTCGCCAAGCCGAGGGGCGGCGCGGCTTCCGTCGGCTGCTTCATCATCGCGGAGGGCGAGGACCCCCGGCGCGTCCTGGCCGGCCAGGACCTCTCCGACTACGAGGCGGAGGAGTTCGTCGAAGGGCCGATCTGGCACGTGGACGGGCTCCGCTACCGGGGCGAGGACGTCTTCGCACTGAGCTCCCGCTACCTGGACACCTGCCACGGATTCTCCCAGGGGCGCTGGCTGGGCTCGGCCGTGCAGGGCGGCCCCGAGGCCGCGGCGGTCTCCCGCTTCGCGGCCCGCTGCCTCGACGCCCTCGGCCTGAGCGACGGCCCGTACCACCTCGAGGTCATCGAGCACCGAGACGGCCTGGTGTTCCTGGAGGTCGGTGCCCGGGTGGGCGGCGGCGAGATCCCGTTCGTCGTCCGGGACGTCTACGGTGTGGACCTGTTCGCGGACTGGTTCCGGATCGCTCTCGGGGAGCCGCCCGCGGTTCCTCCGGCGGCGGACGGGGGCGCGGAGCGCGAGTACGCGGGCTTCCTCATGCTGCCCGAGCCGGTCGGATCCACCCTGTTGTCCCGCCCCTCCCTCCTCGGGGAGATCCCCCACCTGTACGCGGAGGACCTCCCGGAGCCGGGGCACGTGTTCTCCGGCGACGGCGGCTACGAGCACATCCTGGGCCGCTTCCGGTTCCGCGCCTCGTCCCCGCAGGAGGTCGAGGAGGCCATCGGCCGTGCGGTCGACGCGTACCGCTGCGAGTTCTCGGTGTAGCGGTGCCACCGTGTGGGGCTCCCGCCCCACGGCCGGCCCGGCGCACGGGCCCTGGGACAGCCGCGGCAGCGGCGGCCGTCCCGGGAGTCCGGCCGGTGGTGGTCCGGCGGGCCGTCGCGCGGCGGCGCACGGTACCGGTCCCCGCCCGGCCGGATCCGTACCCGCGGGACGTCAGGACGCCTCCGTGCCGATCAGGCGACGGCCATGCGTGCCAGTCCCCACAGGATGATCAGGTCGAGCGTCATCACAGGGATCGACCACAGCGGGTAGTACGGGATGAACATGAACTGGGTCACCAGGCTGATCGCGGCGATCGTCATCCCCGCAGCACGGCCACGGCTCACGGCGCGTAGCACTCCGACGCCCGCGATCACCAGCGCGACGCCCACCACGAGATGGATCCAGCCCCAGCTGGTGAGGTCGAACCGGTATTCGTAGTGCCGGGGCACGCCGTACAGGCGGTCCTCGGCGATACCGGCGACGCCCTGAAGGACACTCAGCACGCCGCTGAGGATCAGCGGCACGCCGAAGTACCTGATCGGTCCGCCCGCCCGGCCGTCGTCCCGGACTCCCCCGGTCTCCTGCCGTGTTGCACGAGGCACGTCCACCATGTCCTGCCGACCCTTCGTCCTGGCGCCGTCGTCACGCACCTCACGGCGCGGGAGGGGAACGAGGCGCACCCACCAGGTCAGCGTCACCCGGAAGCGGTGCCGCGGCGACCGCATCGGGGCATCCGGGTACGTGCCGGCGTGCAAGGCCGGTAGGGCCGGCGCACGGACCGGGCGGCGTCTTCGGCGCACCTCACCAGTACCTCGGCACGGGGCCGCGGCGGACTTCAGCAGAACCAGCCGTTCTGCACCCACCCCCTGCGGTTGATGTCTCCGTAGGCGAAGCCGTAGACCCAGTCCCCGCCTCCCTTTTCGACGAGGAAGGTCTGTCCGCGGTACAGGGTGCCCATCCACGCCCCGTGGGGCGCGGTGACCCGTACGGCGAGGTCCTGGGCGCAGACGGTCTCGCGCTGTCCCACCGTGCCGTCGGCCGCGCCCGCGGGGCCCGCCGTGACCAGGAGTGCGGCGGTGGCCAGAGTCAGCGCCGCGAGCTTGCTCGTCCTCATGTTCCGTCCGTTCCGTCGTGGTCGGGTGCGGCTCACCAGGATCCGTAGCCGCCGAGGCATTCCTGCCTGACGAAGCCCCAGTCGTTCGGGCCGAAGTCGAAGGTGGCCGCCCATCCGTTGTAGACGGGGTGGGCGCCGCGGGTGTGCCCGACCTTGTCGCCGCGGGCGAGCGTCCGTTTGAATCCGGCCGGGCCCGAGGAGCTGTCGTAGTTCGCGTAGAAGCTCGCGCTGTCGCAGACGATGACCGCGTGGTCGGGCACGGTCGGTTCGGCCTGCGAGGCCCCCGTGGCGATCACGGTGGAGGCAGCGGTCAGGACGAGAGCGAGACCCGTTCGCCATGTGGTGGACATGACAGCATGATGAGGGAAGGCCGCTCCCCCGTCGAGGGGGCACGGAGCTGGAGCCGCGGTCGCGCGGCGGGCGGCGGGCGGCGGGCGGCGGATAGCAGCGGGCAGTGAAAGCCGCGCGGCCTCGACGACACGGCCCGGCCCGGCCCGGCCCGGCGCACGGTGACGCCCCCTTCGTCACGCCGGCAGGACCATCTCGCGTTTCGCCACCGATGGCCACCGGCGCCCGCCCACGTCGAAATATCACCCCGACCCTCTTCGAAACTTTCGGAACTCCCCTCTCGTGACTGCATCACCCGTCACGCCACCCCGATGCGGAACTGCGCCGATCCCAGGCACTGGATGGGACTGACCAGCCGATACAGAGTGCACCCGGAAGCGCCGCTCCGTCGACTCTTTCGTAACTACTGCCGAAACTATTGACAGCCAAGGGGGCCGGTTCAACACTGTTCGCCGTCGACGGACATCAGCCACCGTCGATCCGGGCCCACCATGACCCGGCACTCCCGATGTTCGCCGGGCACACGGTGAACGGCGGGCAGGGCCAGGTGCGCACACCGGCGCACGGCGCCGCCCCAGTCCCTTCGGAAGAAGCCTCACCAGGCCGCGTGACGCCGCCCGGTCGCACCGGCCCACGAGGAAGAGGAGGAAGCACACCCATGAAGGAAGCACCCGCACGTCCGGTGAGCCGCCCACGCGGCCGCTTCGGACCGGCCGGCCGTGTCCGGCTGCTGGTCCGCGGCGCCTTCGCGATGGCGATGGCCGCCGTGGCGATGATCGCCCTGCCCGGCGCCGCGAGCGCCGACACGGTCGTCAGCTCCAATCGGACCGGCACCGACAACGGCTACTACTACTCCTTCTGGACCGACAGCCCCGGCACGGTCTCGATGAACCTGGGCTCCGGTGGCACCTACGGCACCTCGTGGAGCAACACCGGGAACTTCGTCGCCGGCAAGGGCTGGAGCACCGGCGGACGGAGGAGCGTGACGTACTCCGGCACGTTCAACCCGTCGGGCAACGCGTACCTGACGCTCTACGGCTGGTCGACGAACCCGCTCGTGGAGTACTACATCGTCGACAACTGGGGCACCTACCGCCCCACGGGCACCTTCAAGGGCACCGTCAGCAGCGACGGCGGCACGTACGACATCTACGAGACGACCCGCACCAACGCCCCCTCCATCGAAGGCACCAAGACGTTCAAGCAGTTCTGGAGCGTCCGGCAGTCGAGGAGGACCGGCGGCACCATCACCACCGGCAACCACTTCGACGCGTGGGCCCGGCACGGGATGAACCTGGGCACGTTCAACTACATGATCATGGCCACCGAGGGCTACCAGAGCAGCGGCAACTCGAACATCACACTGGGCAGTTCCTCCGGCGGCGGCGGTGGCGGAGGAGGAGGCACCGGTGGCTGCACCGCCACCCTGTCCGCAGGCGAGAAGTGGAGCGACCGCTACAACCTCGACGTCACCGTGTCCGGCTCCAGCAACTGGACCGTGACCATGAACGTCCCCTCGCCCGAGAAGGTCCTCTCCACCTGGAACACCACCGCCACCTATCCCAGCTCACAGGTGATGACCGCCAAACCCAACGGCAGCGGCAACACCTTCGGCGTCACCCTCCAGACCAACGGCACCTGGACCTGGCCCACGGTCTCCTGCTCCGCCTCCTGACCCGTGCGCGCGACGCACGCACCGTGGGGCGGCCGCCCACAGCCACCGCCCCCCACCGAGCCCCTCCCGATCCCCCCGTACGAGGAGGACCCACCCGCATGCGAACCAAGCCACATCTGCCGATACGCCCCCTGCTCACCGGACTGGCTGCCGCCGCACTGGCGCTCGCCGGTACCGTGGCGGTGAACGACACCCCCGCCGAGGCCGCCGCCTGCAACGGGTACGTCGGGCTCACCTTCGACGACGGCCCCTCGGGGAACACCCAGGCCCTGCTCAACGCGCTCAAGCAGAACGGGCTGCGGGCGACGATGTTCAACCAGGGCCAGTACGCCGCCTCGAACCCGTCCCTGGTACGCGCTCAGGTCGACGCGGGCATGTGGGTCGGCAACCACAGCTACACCCACCCGCACCTGACCCAGCAGAGCCAGGCGCAGATGGATTCGGAGATCGCGCGGACGCAGCAGGCCATCGCGAACGCCGGCGGCGGCACGCCCAAGCTGTTCCGTCCTCCGTACGGCGAGACCAACGCGACACTGCAGGCGGTCGAGGCCAAGTACGGTCTCACCCAGGTCATCTGGGACGTCGACTCGCAGGACTGGAACAACGCGAGCACCGACGCCATCGTGCAGGCCAACGCCCGTCTCACCAACGGGCAGGTCATCCTCATGCACGACTGGCCGGCCAACACGCTCGCCGCGATCCCGCGCATCGCGCAGGGTCTGGCAGCCCGGGGTCTGTGCGCCGGCATGATCTCACCGCAGACCGGCCGCGCCGTGGCACCCGACGGTGGCGGCACCGGCGGCGGAGGAGGTGGCGGAGGCACCGGTGGCTGCACCGCCACCCTGTCCGCAGGCAACAGGTGGAGCGACCGCTACAACCTCGACGTCACCGTGTCCGGCTCCAGCAACTGGACCGTGACCATGAACATCCCCGTACCCCAGAAGGTCCTCTCCACCTGGAACACCACCGCCACCTATCCCAACTCACAGGTGATGACGGCCAAACCGAACGGGAGCGGCAACACCTTCGGCGTCACCCTCCAGGCCAACGGCAACTGGACCTGGCCCACGGTCTCCTGCTCCGCCTCCTGACCCACGCCCGCCATGTGGGGCGTCCCGCCCGCCGGCCGTACCGGGCCAGCGGGCGGGCGCATGCCGTGTCCGGCGATCTGAACACGCGGGGCGGCGGCCGCGTATGACACCCGACGTCTCAC